>JAZKIE010000175.1:0-1273 GCA_040385025.1 Pseudomonadota bacterium
GTTTACGCCAGCCTCTATCCCTTTGCCGAGTGGCGCAACCAGGGCATCTCGCCGCTGAATTTTCTGATCGCGCCCTTGCCGCGTTATTGGACCGGCTTCGATGTCGGCGTCAATCTGGCAGGCTACGCGCCGCTCGGTTTCCTGCTGGCCCTGGCTGCGCTGCGCAGCGGACGCATGCGCTGGGCTGTCAGCGTGGCCGTGCTCAGCGCGGCGGCCCTGTCCTTGAGCATGGAAGCGCTGCAAAGTTATCTTCCGTCGCGCGTGCCATCGAATGTGGACTTTGCGCTGAACACCGCCGGTGCCTGGCTGGGCGCGTGCAGCGCCTGGCTGCTGGAAAAGGCCGGCGCCATCGCGCGCTGGAGCCGGGTGCGCGCGCGCTGGTTTGTGCGCGACGCGCGTGGCGCGCTGGTGTTGCTGGCGCTGTGGCCCGTGGCGCTGCTGTTCCCCGCCTCCTTGCCGCTGGGCTTGGGCCAGGTGATCGAGCGGCTGGAATACTGGCTGGCCGAGATGCTGGCCGACACGCCCTTCCTGGAATGGCTGCCCGTGCGCGACATCGAGCTGCAGCCGCTGGTGCCGGGCGCCGAGGTGATTTGCGTGGCACTGGGCGCGCTGATCCCCTGCCTGCTCGCCTACGGTATCGTGCGCACCTGGCCGCAGCGGGCGGTTTTCCTGGTGGCGGCCTTGGCTACCGGCATTGTGCTGACGGCCCTGTCGGCGGCGCTCAGTTATGGCCCCGATCACGCCTGGGCCTGGCTGGACCTGCCGGTACAGGTCGGTTTGGTCATGGGCGGCGTGCTGGCGCTGCTGCTGCTGCCGGTGCCGCGCCGCGCCAGCGCCGCGCTGCTGCTGGTCGCTCTGTGTGTGCACCTGTCGCTGCTGAACCAGGCGCCGGTCGGCCCGTACTTTGCCGAGACGCTGCAGATCTGGGAGCAGGGGCGTTTTGTGCGCTTCAATGGCCTGGCCCAGTGGCTGGGCTGGCTCTGGCCTTTTGCGGCGCTGGTCTACGTGCTGGTACGTTTGTCGGTGCGCAAGGCGGTCGAAGCGGGCGAAAGTAAAATGGGGGCATGACCCCCACCAGCGCGACAGACACGGCCCCGGCCGCCGCATCCCCGGACTCTTATTACGAACGGCATATTTTCTTTTGCCTGAACCAGCGTGAAGGCGGTGAAGATAGCTGCGCCAACCACCGGGCGCAGCAGGGTTTTGACCGCTGCAAGTCGCAGGTCAAGGCCGCCGGCCTGTCCGGGCCCGGCAAGGTGCGTGTCAACAAGGC
>JAZKIE010000175.1:1373-3392 GCA_040385025.1 Pseudomonadota bacterium
TCGAGGACATGCTGGCGGTGGTGCAGCAGGCGGCGCCCGAGGGTGCGCTGGCGCTGGCGGGCTTTTCTTTCGGCGGTTTTGTGACCTCGCAGGTGTTTGCGCGCCTGCAGCCGACGCGCGTGATCGACAAGCTGGTGCTGGTGGCGCCGGCGGCCAGCCGTTTTGCGGTCGCGCCTGTGGCCGAGGCCGCGCATGAGCAGACGCTGGTGATCCATGGCGAGCAGGACGACACCGTGCCCTTGCAGGCCGTGATGGACTGGGCCCGGCCCCAGCTACTGCCTGTTACGGTTGTTCCGGGTGGCGGGCATTTCTTTCATGGACAATTGCCGCTGCTGAAAAGTCTGGTCGCGCGTCACCTGCGCTGAATTTTTCTCGTCCTTTCCGTCCTCCATTTCCAGGTTTTATTCCCCCATGCGTTTTCTGACAGATTTCCGCGGCCTGGCCGCTTCTTTGGTTTTTGTGTCCTCCGCGTGTTTTCTGCCGGCAGTGCAAGCCCAGATGCCGCAGCCGCCCGAAGTGGCTGCCCGCTCTTATTTGCTGCTGGATGTCACCGCAAACCAGATCCTGGCCGCCAAGGACATCGATTCGCCAGTGGAGCCGGCCTCGCTGACCAAACTCATGACCGAGTACCTGGTGTTTGACGCGCTGAAATCCAAAAAAATCGACCTCAAGCAGACCTTTGGCGTCAGTGAGCGCGCCTGGAAGATGCCTGGCTCCCGCATGTTCATCGACCCCAAAATGCAGGTGCCGGTGGAAGACCTGATCAAGGGAATGATCGTCCAGTCCGGCAATGACGCCACCATGGCGCTGGCCGAGGGTGTGGGCGGCACGGCTGAAAACTTCGTCAAACTGATGAACGAGCAGGCCAAGCTGCTGGGCATGAAATCGACCAGCTACAAAAATCCGGAAGGCCTGACCGAGCCCGGCCACACCACAACGGCGCGCGACCTGAGCATCCTGTCCATCCGCCTGATGCAGGATTTCCCGGACTACATGGGTTTTTCGGCCATCAAGAAGTACCGCTACCCTGGCACGCCGGCTGCCAACGACACCAACCGCAACACCCTGCTGTTCCGTGACCCCTCGGTGGACGGCCTGAAAACCGGCCACACCAATGCCGCCGGTTACTGCATGATCGCCACCGCCAAGCGCGAGTTTCCGAATCTGGGCGCTGCCGGCGCACCCGGCAGCCGGCGGCTGCTGGCCATCGTGCTCGGGGCCGCCAGCGACAGCGACCGGGCCAACGAGTCGCAAAAGCTGCTGAACTGGGGCTACACCGCGTTTGAAGCCGTCAAATTGTTCGACGCCGGCCAGCCGGTGGCTTCGCCCAGCGTCTGGAAAGGCAAGTCCAACACCGTCAAGCTGGGCCGCCCCCAGGCCATCGTGATTGCCATTCCTGCCGGCGGCTCGGCCAAACTCCAGACCCAGGTCGCCCGGCCTGACCCGCTGGTCGCGCCTTTTATCAAAGGCCAGGCCGTCGGCACGCTGAAAGTCAGCACCGGCACCGGCCAGCCCGTGGCGGATATCCCGCTGGTGGCGCTGGAGGCGGTCGAGGAAGCTGGCATTCTGGGCCGCGCCTGGGATTCGATCCGGCTCTGGATCAAATAAGCCGGCCGGGCCTGGTTTTCAGGCGGTTCCCAGCCGCTGTTGGTCGCTGGAGGCTGGGCCTGAGCCGGCCGGATTTGCAGTCAGCCCCCCAAACTGCTACACTCGAAGGCTTTTCCGGAATTCCGGGGAGATTCTCGTTTTCACGTAAATATTCACGTATTTAGTCAAGTCAGAAATCAGACGTTTAGGGACGTTTTTACATGCCAACCATTAATCAGCTAGTCCGTCAGGGGCGCGAGGTCGAAAAGATCAAGTCCAAGAGCCCTGCGATGGAAAACTCTCCGCAGCGCCGCGGTGTGTGCACCCGTGTGTACACCACGACGCCCAAGAAGCCAAACTCCGCTCTGCGTAAAGTCGCCAAAGTGCGCCTGACCAACGGGTTTGAAATCATTTCCTACATCGGCGGCGAAG
>JAZKIE010000176.1:0-2053 GCA_040385025.1 Pseudomonadota bacterium
CATGCGCTTGAGGTTGGACTGCGCAATGGCCGCCAGGTTACCCACCAGCAAGGAGCCTATGGCGAGGATGGCGAGCATCTGCTGCCAGTCGATGGCCAGCGGCAACAGGCCCTGCACCAGAAGGCGGATACAAATGGCGAAAGCCGCGAGCTGCGGCGCCGCGCCAATCAGCAGGGTGATCGCAGTGGGCGCACCCTGGTAAACGTCGGGCAGCCACATGTGGAAAGGCACGGCGCCCAGCTTGAAGGCAAGACCGGCCACGATGAAGACCAGGCCGAAGACCAGCACCGAGTGTTTCACCTGGCGGCTGGCAATGGCCTTGTAAACCTCACCCACGTCGAGCGAGCCGGTGGCGCCGTACATCATGGACAGGCCGTACAGCAGGAAGCCCGATGCCAGTGCACCAAGCACAAAATACTTCATCGCCGCCTCGGTGGCGGTCGCGTTGTCGCGGCGCAGCGCCACCAGTGCGTAGCTGCACAAGGTCATCAACTCCAGACCCATGTAGATCACCAGGAAGTTGTGGCCCGAGATCATCACGAAAATACCGAGCAGCGCAAACATGGCCAGGGTGAACATCTCGCCACCGCGAAGCATCTGCCGGTCCGCAGCATAGGGCCGGGCATAAACCAGGGTGACCATCATGGCAATCGAGGCGAAACACTTGAGCCAGTTGGCCATGGGGTCGCTCACAACCATGTTGCCGAAGCCGTACACCGTGTTGCCGCCGATGGCATACGCCGCCGTCAGCGCAGCGACCACGGCCAGCGTGAGCAGGGTCAGCACATAGGTCAGTGTGCGCTGCGGGCTTTTCACGCCCAGGTCCACCAGCAAGATGACACAGGCCATCGTCAACAGAACGATTTCCGGGTAAACCGCGATCCAACTGAGTTTGTCAATCATCTGAATTCTTTTGGAAGGGTTGCTTAGGGGAGCTTGGAGACTGCGACATGCTTGAGCAGGCCGGCCACCGAGCTGTCCATCACATCGGTGAAGGGCTTGGGATAAATGCCCATGACCATCACGGCTATCGCCAGCAGGGACAGCATCAGGAACTCGCGGCTGTTGATGTCGGTCAGGCCTTTGACGTCGTCATTGACGACCGGCCCGAGGTACACGCGCTTGAACATCCAGAGGGTATAGGCGGCGCCAAAAATCAGGGCAGTGGAAGCAGCCAGGCCAATCCAGAAATTGAACTTGATGGCGCCCAGAATGACCATCCACTCGCCCACAAAACCGGCCGTAGCCGGCAGGCCGCAGTTGGCCATGGCAAACAGCAGCGCAAAGGCGGTGAACTTGGGCATGGTGTTGACAACGCCACCGTAACTCGCAATTTCGCGGGAGTGCACGCGGTCGTACAACACGCCGATGCAGAGGAACATGGCGCCGGAGACAAAGCCGTGCGCAATCATCTGCACGATGCCGCCGGACACGCCGAGGTCATTGAAGATGAAAAAGCCCAGCGTGACAAACCCCATGTGGGCGACCGAAGAATAGGCCACCAGTTTTTTCATGTCTTGCTGGACCATGGCGACCAGACCCACATAAATCACGGCGATCAGTGACAGCGCAATCATCAGCCAGGCCCATTCGCGCGCCGCGTCGGGCGCAATCGGCATCGAAAACCGCAGGAAACCGTAAGCGCCCAGCTTGAGCATGATGGCCGCCAGCACGGCGGAGCCACCGGTAGGCGCTTCCACGTGCACATCGGGCAGCCAGGTGTGGACCGGCCACATTGGCACCTTGACGGCAAAGGCAGCAAAAAAAGCGAAAAACAAAAAGGTTTGCGCCGAGCCACTCAGCGGCAAGGTGTACCAGGTCGCCAAATCAAAACTGCCACCCGACTTGACGTACAGGAAGATCAGCGCGATCAGCATCAGCAAGGAGCCGAGCAGCGTGTAGAGGAAGAACTTGAAGGCGGCGTAAATCTTTTTCGGGCCGCCCCAGATACCGATGATCAGGTACATCGGGATCAGCGTCGCCTCGAAAAACACATAAAACAACATGCCGTCGAGTGCGACGAACACGCCAATCATCAGCCCGCTGAGGATCA
>JAZKIE010000177.1:0-2770 GCA_040385025.1 Pseudomonadota bacterium
GCCGAGGAGTTGCTGGCGCTGATGGGCCTGTCCGGCCTGGGCCGGCGTTTTCCGACCGAACTGTCCGGCGGCCAGCAGAGCCGCGTGGCGATTGCGCGGGCCCTGTTGCTGGCGCCCTCGCTGCTGCTGCTCGATGAACCGTTTGCGGCGCTGGACGCGATCACGCGCGAGGAGTTGCAGGACGACTTTCTGCGCATCTGCCGTCTGGCGCAGACCACGGTGTTTTTTGTCACGCACGACATCAGCGAAGCGGTCTACCTGGCCGACCGCGTGGCCGTGATGGCCGACGGAAAAATCACTGAAGACCTCGCGGTGGACTTGCCCTGGCCGCGCCAGCGCGAGCTGCGTTATGGCGCGCCTTTCAACGCGGTGTGCGCGCAGGTGCGCCATGCCATGGATGGGGTGTTGACATGCTGAGCCGTGCGGCACTCGGCCGGCTTGCCAGCCTGGCCCTGTTCGTGGCCATCGTGTGGGCATGGGAGACCATGGCGCGCGGTTCGCGTATCTCGGCGCTGGTGCTGCCCGCGCCTTCGGTGATCTGGGAAGCCTTGTGGGGCGGGCTGCGCAGCGGCTACTTCTGGCCGCACCTGATACACACGGCCACCGAGCTGGTGCTGGGCCTGACGCTCGGCTGTGCCGCAGGTTTTCTCGGCGGTATCGTCCTGGGCGAGTCGGCCTTTCTGCGCCGCCTGCTGTTTCCCTATGTGCTGGTCAGCCAGGTGGTGCCCAAACTCGCGCTGGCGCCGCTGTTCATTGTCTGGTTTGGCTTCGGCATGACGTCGACGGTGGTGATTACCGCGCTGATCTGCTTTTTTCCGCTGATGGAAAACACCCTGACCGGGCTGCAGCAGGTTGAGCCGCGCAAGCTCGAGCTGTTTCGCATGCTGGGCGCGACACCGGCGCAGACCCTGCTGCGCCTGAAAATTCCCTCGGGCCTGCCGGTCATCATGGCGGGCTTTCGCGTGGCCGTGGTGCTGGCGCTGGTCGGTGCGGTGGTCGGTGAATTCATAGGCGGCAGCAAAGGGTTGGGCGCGCTCATCATCGCCTCGCAGGGAATGATGGACACGCCGCTGATGTTCGCCGTGCTGCTGCTCATCACCGTGCTGGGACTGGTGATGTATCAATTGGCCATAGGCCTGGAGCGTCTGCTGCTCTGGCCGCATTTAAAAGAAACGACAAAGGACTGACATGCAAAATTTTTCATCCCTTCTTCGCGGCCTGGCCGCTGCGGCGCTGCTGGCCGGCGGCCTGGCCCATGCCGCCGACAAGGTGGTGGTGGCCGGCTGGAGCCAGCCGATTACCGAGATCACCAACCTGCTGGTCGAGGAAGACAAGGGCTTCTTCAAGGCACGCGGCATTGAACTTGGCTATGTGCCGGGCGCCGGTGGCGGCGACGCCATCCGCAACATGCTGACCGGCCAGGCCACGGTGGCTTTCACCGACCCCGGCTCCTTTTTTGCCGCGCTCGACAAGGGCGAGAAGCTGCGTGCGATCTACGACATCTATCCGCAAAACGTCTTCAATGTGGTCGCGCTCAAATCCAGCGGAATCACCAAACCGTCCGACCTCAAGGGCAAAAAGATAGGCGTTTACAGCCTGTCCAGCGGCACCCGGCAAAACCTGCTGGTGCTGCTGCAGCAGGCCGGGCTGACCGAGGCCGATGTCACCATTGTGGTCACCGGCCTGCTCAACTTTGCGCCGCTGATGCAGGGCCAGGTCGATGCGACCGCCGCCACAGACACCGGCTTGCTGGTAGGCCGCTCCAGGGGTCTGGCCGATGTCAATGTGATGGCGGTGCGTGAGTACCTGAACATTTCCAGCGACATGTTTGTCGTCACCGAAGCCACCTACCAGACGAAAAAAGAGGTGCTGAAGCGTTTCCTCGCCGGCTACCGCGACAGCATGGCCTGGATGATTGCGAATCCGGACGAGGCGGCTGCGCTGGCCGTCAAACGCGCGATCGACGGCAAAAACCCGGCGGTGAACCGCGAGATCATCAACCTGCGCAATGCCTCCAGCGTGTCGGCCACCACGCAGGCGCGCGGCCTGGGTGCGCTGGACATGGCCATGTTCCAGAAAGCTGCCGACAGCTACAAAAAACTCGGCATGATCCAGCGCGAGATCAAGGCCTCGGATGTGGTCATGCAGGATTTGCTGCCACCGAAGTAAAAGGAAGCACCATGAAGTTCAAGGGCAAGGTGGTGCTGGTCACCGGCGCCGGGCGCGGAATCGGCGCGGCGATCGCGCGCGGCTTCGCGCGTGAGGGCGCGGCGGTGGTCATCAACTACCTGCAGGATGCGGTGTCGGCCGAAGCGATGGCGGATGAGTGCAAGGCGCTGGGCGGCGACGGCTGGGCCCTGCAGGCCGACGTCAGTTCGCAGCCCGCGGTGACGGCCATGGTGGCGCAGGTGCTGGCCGAGATGGGCCGCATCGATGTGCTGGTCAACAACGCCTTTGCGTCCTACAGTTTTGATCCCGAGCAGCGCAAGATGTTCTGGGAGCTGGACTGGGCCGATTACCAGCGCCAGATCGACGGCGCGGTGCGCGCGACCTTCAACGTCTGCCAGGCCGTGCTGCCGCATTTCAAGCAGCGCAGCCAGGGCGCCATCGTCAATTTGGCCAGCGACCTGGTCGAGCGCCCCAGCGTGCCGTATCACGATTACAGCACCGCCAAATCGGCCCTGGTCGGCTTCAGCCGCAACCTCGCGGCCGAACTGGGCCCGCTGGGCATACGCGTCAACTGCGTGGCGCCCGGCCTGGTCTACCCGAC
>JAZKIE010000178.1:0-3587 GCA_040385025.1 Pseudomonadota bacterium
TGCGGGATGCGTGTGTTGAACCAGGCGGCCAGCGCGTAGAGCAGGATCAGCGCGCAGATGGCCGCTTCCGGCGGCGTGTCGATGCCGGTGGCGAATATCGGGAAGTCGAAAGACAGCAACAGGTGCGACACCGAATGGCCGACCAGCTGGCCGCCCAGAAGCACACCCAGAATGATGGAGGCAATCGTCAGGCCTTCGATCCAGCCGTTGGCCTTGACCAGTTGCGAAGCCGGCAGCAGTTCAGTCAGGATGCCGTACTTGGCCGGCGAATAGGCGGCGGCGCCCAGGCCGACAATCGCGTAAGCCAGCAGCGGGTGCGTGCCGAACAGCATCATCAGGCAACCGACCACCTTGATGGCGTTGCTGATGAACATCACCTTGCCCTTGGGCTGCGCATCGGCAAAGGCGCCGACAAAAGGTGCCAGCACCACATAAAACAGCGCAAACATGGGCACCAGCGCGGCCGGCTGCCATTTGGGCGCGCCACTGGTCCGGAGCAACTCGACGGCGGCGACGAACAGCGCGTTATCAGCCAGCGAGCTGAAAAACTGGGCCGCCATGATGGTGTAAAAACCGCGCTTCATTAAACTGTTTTGGTCACCATTGCGAATGCACCAGGACGGCTGATGCCACAAGATAAAGTGAATGTCTCCTGTCGATCAAGGTTTATAGCACGCGGCAAGCTGGCAGAATCCACAAATTGACCTTGCGCGCCCCTGTGTTAACCCGTGGCGCACCCCGCCTTCCGCCCCACCGAGCCGCCGCCATGCCCCGTCCAATTCTTGCGACCATCCACACCGCCGCGCTTCGCCACAACCTGGTGCGCGCGCGGGCGGCGGCCCCGGACGCGCGGGTCTGGGCGGTGGTCAAGGCCAATGCCTATGGCCACGGCATCGAGCGAGCTTTTGAAGGCCTGCGCGGTGCCGACGGATTTGCGCTGCTGGACCTGGACGAGGCACGGCGCATGCGGGCACTGGACTGGCGCGGCCCCATCCTGTTGCTGGAAGGATGTTTTGAGTTGCGCGACCTCGAACTGTGTTCGCGCCTGGGCCTGTGGCACACGGTGCACTGCGACGAGCAAGTCGACATGCTGGCCACGCACAAGACCCAGTTGCCGCACCGCGTGTTCCTGAAAATGAACTCGGGCATGAACCGCCTGGGCTTCACGCCCGAGCGTTACCGCGCCGCGTGGACGCGGCTCAACGCCTTGCCCCAGGTCGAGGAAATCTCGTTGATGACGCACTTCAGTGATGCCGACGGGCCCAAGGGTATTGCCGCGCAGCTCCAGGCCTTTGAAGCCGTCACGCATGACCTGTCCGGTGAACGCACGCTGAGCAACAGTGCCGCTGCGCTGCGTCACGGCGCGATCGTTGGCGGAAAATCCGACTGGGTGCGGCCCGGCATCGCGGTGTATGGCAGCTCGCCCGACTTTCCGGACCACAGCGCCGCCGATTGGGGCCTGTTGCCGGCCATGACGCTATCGTCAAAAATCATAGGCACCCAGAGCCTGGTGGCCGGCGACACAGTGGGTTATGGCTCCAGCTTTACCGCCGAGGGCCCACTGCGCATTGGTGTGGTGGCCTGCGGTTATGCCGACGGCTACCCGCGGCATTGCACCACCGGCACGCCGGTGCTGGTCAACGGCGTGCGCTGCCGCATGGTCGGGCGGGTCAGCATGGACATGATCACGGTGGATTTGACGCCGGTGCCTGAGGCCGGCATCGGCACCGAGGTCACGTTGTGGGGGCAATCATTTGGTGGCGCCGTGTTGTCCATCGACGAGATCGCGCAGGCGGCGGGGACGGTGGGGTATGAGCTGATGTGTGCGCTGGCGCCGCGTGTGCCTGTGGTGGCCGAATGATCAACCTGTCGAACTGGCGCTCGGTTCGGCTGTGGGAAAGCAGTGTGGAGCGGCAGTTGCGCCAGCGGCACTGGCTGGGACTGCATGGCCTGTGTATCGGTTCCATCGTGCTGGGCGTGATGTGGGCGGCGGCGCATCTGCAGATGCTCATGGGCTCGGACTCGCTGGCCTTGCGTTATGCGGCCACCCTGGGGGTCGGTTACCTGGCTTACCTGCTGGTGCTGCGTACCTGGGCGGCCGCCCTGGTCAGGCAGCGATCCGATGACGACGGCTGGCACGGCGATGTGCCGCTGCCCGACACAGGCGGCAGCAGCAACGCTTGCGTGGCTGCGTCCGACCCGGCCATGGTCTCAGGTGGCGGCGGCGATTTTGGCGGTGGCGGTGCCTCCGGTGATTTTTCGGGTGGCGCGGAGGCTTCGGGAAACCTGGGGGATATTGCCGGCGGAGCGCTGGAAGCCGCCGGCAGCGCCGACGAAGGCGCAGTGGTCGTGGTTCCGGTGGTGGCCATTTTCCTGATCGGCTGTGCCGTTTTTCTCGGGGCCGGATCCTTGCTGCTGCTTTACTTCGGCTGGGAGGCGCTGCTGACGGTGGCGGTGGAGTTGGCGTTTTCTTATGTCTCGGCGCGCACGGCGGTGCGGGTGGTGCGTGAAGGCTGGTTGTCAGCGGCTGTGCGCTTGACCTGGAAACCTTTGATGGGGGCGCTTTTCTGTGCGGTGTTGCTGGGCGCGTTGCTGGATTATTTTGTCCCTGCAGCGCAATCGCTCCCGCATGCCATCCGGCTGATCAAGGCCGCTGGCTGAGCGCCATCCGCCTCAGCGCTTCCTCAAACCCAGCACCATCACCGCGCCGACCACCAGCAAGGCGCCGGCCACCTGCACCGGCGCAATCGCCTGGCCGAGGATCAGCCAGGCCAGCACCAGCGCAAACACCGGCTCCACATTCATGATGGCCGAGTTGCCGACCACGCCGAGCTTGGGCAGCACGGTGAACATGATGGTGAAGGCCGTGCCGTAGAGAAAGGTCAGCGCCAGCAGGCCGCCCCAGCCGGCGGGCGCCTGCGGCAACTGAAACCCGCCCTGCAGCACGACGCCGGCCAGCGCCAGCACGCCTACCGTGCTCATGGTGGTCAGGGTGCGTACCCGCCCATCAACATCACCGGCCTCGTGCTGCGTGAGAACCAGCGCCACGCCGAAGGTGGCAGCCGCAGCCAGCGCAAAGGCCACGCCGGTGCCGATGCGGCCCCACTGGCCGGCCGCTCCCAGGCCTGAAGCAGCGCCCAGCACATCGAGCGCCAGCGCCAGCCCGAGCAGGATCACCGGCATGGCCAGCAGCAGCGCGCGTTCAGGTGCGCGGCGGTACAGCAGCCAGTCCCACAGCGCGGTCCAGATCGGGTAGGTGTTGAAGGCCAGCAACGCCAGCGCCACCGGCAGCCGCGCCACGGCCGAATACAGGCACAGGCTTTGCACGCCAATCAAGAGGCCGATCAAAGGCAGGATGCGTTTGTGGCGCGGGCTGAAACGGATGCGCACGCCCTGGAACGCCAGCAGCGCTGCCACCACCAGCGCGGTGATGACGCTGCGAAACACCACAGCCGTGGCCACGTCGACGCCGTTGTTGAAAGCGATGCGTGCGGCCACATGGTTGGCGCCCATCATCAGCGCGATCAGCAGCAGCGTGGCGAAGGCGGTGGTGCTGATGGCTTTGGTGTTTGCCATCAATAGAGTCC
>JAZKIE010000179.1:0-5132 GCA_040385025.1 Pseudomonadota bacterium
GCCTCGGCCGACACGGCCGGGGCCGGCGTCTGCGCGAAGGCAGCCGGCGCCAGCAGCACGGCGGCCATGCAGTTGAGGGGAAAAGAGAAACGGGCGTTGGAAGAACGCATGAAGTCCACACTTTGAAATGAAAGAAAACGGCGCGTCATCCGTAGAGACGACACGCGACCAGCCTCGTCAGAGGCGTTTTAGTTCAAAGTGCAGGCGGGCCGCGGCTGAAAGGCAGCCCCGGCGAAGACGCCGAACGAACGGCATCCTCAAAGACAAGCGCCATCGCGGTGACGGCAGCGGAGCAACTGGCAGACTGCGCCAGCGGCAGCAAGGCCAGGCCGGCCGAACCGCAAAGATCACAGTGCCCCTTGGCAGACGAAGCGTCGTCGCTGCCCGGCTGACCAGCGACGGTTGCGCTGCACAGCCCGCCGAGCTGGCCGGTGCGCACGTCTTCGGCCAGCATGCTCACCGGCGCCATCAGCGCGGCGAAGACAGCCAGACACCCCAGCCACGCGGCAAGGCGGGTCCAAAGCGGACGGGAGGTCGGGGTTGTGGGCACCGGGTGATTATAGGGAGGGGCAAATTGCAGCACAAAATGCTACAAAATCAGGAGCTACTCACGCACGCTGGCTGTGGGCTGGAGGCCGATTTGATTCATAATCGGCGAGGAAAGCGCCCATTCCACATGTTCCCGCACCACCTCACTGGCATGATCACGCCGCGCCAGCAGGGCAGCCCGCAATGTGCCCCCCTCATCAACACCGGCATGCAACGCATTGCCCATGGCCACCGCAATGTTGCGCAGCCAGCGCTCATGGCCGATGCGGCGGATCGCGCTGCCTTCGGTGTAACGCAAAAACTCTTCTTCGGTCCAGGCGAACAGCGTGACCAGTTGCTGGCCGCTCAGGCCTTCGCGCTCGTCAAAGTCCGGCAAGGCGCTGCGCTGCGCGAACTTGTTCCAGGGGCAGATCAGCTGGCAATCGTCGCAGCCGTAGATGCGGTTTCCGATCAATGGGCGCAACTCCAGGGGAATCGAACCCGCATGTTCGATGGTCAGGTAGGAGATGCAGCGCCTCGCATCGAGCCGGTGCGGCGCGATGATGGCTTGCGTCGGGCAAATGTCCACGCAGGCGCTGCAACTGCCGCAGTGCGGCGTCACCGGCTCGCTGGGCGGCAGTGCCACATCAACATAAATCTCGCCGAGAAAAAACATGGAGCCGGCTTCGCGGTTCAGCAGCAAGGTGTGTTTGCCGCGCCAGCCCTGGCCGCTGCGCGAGGCCAGCTCGGCCTCCAGCACCGGGGCAGAGTCGGTGAAGGCGCGGTGACCCAGCGGATGTACATGGCCGGCAATCCGCTCCGCCAGTTTTTGCAGGCGGGTGCGCATGATCTTGTGGTAGTCCCGGCCGCGTGCATACACCGACACGATTGCTTCGCCGGGCCGCTCCAGCCGCGCCAGCTCCTGGGTCTGCCACTGCCCCGGCGCCTGCGGTGTGGATGCAGGCAGGTAGTCCATGCGCGCCGTGATCACACTGACGGTGCCGGGCACCAGTTCGGCGGGGCGTGCGCGCTTGAGACCGTGCGCCGCCATGTAATTCATGTCACCATGAAAGCCGGCCGCGAGCCAGGCCGATAATCCGGGTTCCGCCGATGACAGATCAACGCCTGTTATGCCAATTTGCGAAAATCCAAGCTCGCGCGCCCACGTTTGAATTTGAGAAACGAATTGATGGCCAGTAACGATCACCCGCCCATTGTAAAAAGTATTGCCTGGGCCACCGAAGCCGACACCCAGGCCTTTGCCGCAGCGCTCGCCGCGAAGCTGCAGGGCAGCACGGCCGCTGGCAATCTGCTGATCGCGCTGCACGGCGACCTGGGCAGCGGCAAAACCACCCTGGTGCGGCATTTGCTCAAGGCCCTGGGGGTGGAAGGCCGTGTCAAAAGCCCGACCTATGCCGTGGTGGAGCCCTATACCGTGGACGACGCGACGGGTGGGGCGTTCAACATCTGGCATTTTGACTTCTACCGCTTCAACGACCCGGACGAGTGGGAAGAAGCCGGTTTTCGTGACCTCTTCGCCAGCGTCGGCCTCAAACTGGTCGAGTGGCCGGAAAAAGCCGGCGAGCACCTGCCGGCCGCCGACCTGGACATCGCGCTCGAATTGCAGGACGGCGATGCGCGCGCGGTCACCCTCAGCGCCCGCAGCGATGCCGGTGCGGCGCTGCTGCCATGAGCACACCCCCTGGCATCAGCCGGCGCGGCGCGTTGCAGATGGGCAGTCTGGTGCTGCTTTTGGGTGTGCAGCAGATCGCGCGCGGCCTGACCATCATGGCGGTGCGGGTCTGGCCGGCCAAGGACTACAGCCGCGTCACCATCGAGTCCGATGCCGGGCTCAAGACCAAGTATTACTTCATCGCCGAGCCGCCACGGCTGGCGGTGGACATCGAGGGCATTGACCTGATCCCCGCGCTGCGCGAGCTGGTGGCCAAGGTCAAGCCGGATGACCCGAACATCGCCGGCATCCGTGTCGGCCAGAACGCTCCCGGTGTGGTGCGCCTGGTGGTTGAACTCAAGCAGCCCATGATGCCGCAGGTGTTCAGCCTGCAACCGGTCGCAGCCTACCAGCACCGGCTGGTGTTTGACCTGTACCCGACGCAGGTGGTGGACCCGCTCGAAGCGCTGATTGCCGAGCGCCTGAAAGACAAATCACCCGCCCCCGCTGCGCCGGCGGGTGATCCGCTGGGCGAGCTGATCGCCAGACAAACCGAGCGCCCCGCTCCGGCCAGCCCACCGCCCGCCGCGGCCACCGAGAAGCCGCCAGCCATCGCGGCAGCGCCCAGAGTGCCGTCCGAAACCGTGGGCGCCGGTGCCGGCAGCCGCAACAAGACCGACCGCCTCATCATCGTGGCGCTGGATCCCGGCCATGGCGGTGAAGACCCCGGCGCCATCGGCCCCGGCGGCACGCGCGAGAAAGACGTGGTGCTGCAGATTGCGCTGCGCCTGCGCGACCGCATCAATGCCATCCCCAACATGCGTGCCTACCTGACGCGCGACGCGGACTTCTTTGTGCCGCTGCATATCCGCGTGCAAAAGGCCAGACGGGTGCAGGCCGACCTGTTCATCAGCATCCATGCGGATGCGTTCTTCACGCCAAGGCCTCAGGGTGCCAGCGTGTTTGCGCTCAGCGAGAAAGGCGCCTCCAGCAGCGCGGCGCGCTGGATCGCCGACAAGGAAAACTCGGCCGACCTGGTGG
The DNA here is from genome assembly GCA_040385025.1 of Pseudomonadota bacterium. GTDB lineage: Bacteria > Pseudomonadota > Gammaproteobacteria > Burkholderiales > Burkholderiaceae_C > Polaromonas. The sequence goes on from JAZKIE010000179.1 coordinate 3,242, forward strand.
GTGGCGTCAACGTCAAGGTCAAGGACGCGCAGGTGCAGAAGGCGCTGCTCGACATGAGTACCACCGCGCAGATCAACGACAGCCTCAAGCTGGGCGGCGCCATGCTGGGTGAGATCGGCAGCGTCGGCAAGCTGCACAAGCCGCGTGTGGAGCAAGCCGGCTTTGCGGTGCTCAAGGCGCCGGACATCCCAAGCGTGCTGGTCGAGACGGCCTTCATCAGCAACCCCGACGAAGAGGCCAAACTGCGCAGCGAGGCCTACCAGGTGCAACTGGCCGATGCGCTGATGCGCGGCATCAACAGCTACTTCGCGAAAAATCCGCCGCTGGCGCGCAATCGGCCCCTGTAGCAGCAAGGCCCTGCGCAGGTTCACGCGGGCAGATGACAGACGGCGCAGGCCCTTTCCTACAGCTGCGGCTGCGCGCCAAAACTACAGTTCACCTACAGGCAGCAACAAGGCTTCATCCCAAGTCTCTTGAGAATTGCCTGCAATCCGACAAAGGTGAACATGATGACAAAAAACATTTTGATGGCAGCCGCAGCCGCATCCCTGATCGCCCTGACAGGCTGTAGCACCCCCCTGACCAACCAGCAAATCGGCACCGGCGCAGGCGCTGTTATTGGCGGCGCGGCGGGCAGCGCATTGGGTGGTGGCACGCTGGGTACCGTGGGTGGCGCAGCAGCCGGCGCGGTGATCGGCAGTGAAATCGGCAAGAATCAGGATCAGAAGCGCTGATCCAGACGGGCTGGCTGACGGCAGGTGCCGCCAGCCATGCTGCGCAAACACAGTGGTCGCTTGCGGCCACTTTGTCTGAGTGGCAGATTATTTGCCCATGTTATCCAGTGCGGCTTTGGCAACCACGCCGTCTTGCTCGGACGTGCCACCGGACACGCCAATACCGCCTATGATTTTTCCGTCAACAACGATCGGCAAGCCGCCTTCGACCGTATTGGCGCCACGCAGGGTCAAGACACGCAAGCCAACGCCACCGGCTGCCAGCACATCCTGAAATGCCTTGGTCGGACGCCGGTACATGGCGGCCGATGAAGCCTTGTCCTGCGCAATGCCGGTGCTGGCCGTCTGGGTGTTGTCCATGCGCTCAAAGGCGACGAGCTGGCCTGCGGTGTCCACCACGGCAATCGCCATGGGCAGATTTTGCCGGCGCGAATCCGCAATCGCGGCAGCCACCAGCTTGCGGGCCTGCTCCAGATTGACATTGGCACCGTACTGAGGCACCTGGGCCATTGCGCCCTGGGACAGACCCAGGAGCACGCCGCCGACGAACACAGACACTATTTTTTTCAGATTCATTTCAGTCTCCATATGTGTTGATTGACAAAACGCCCGGGCGGCTTTGTTAGCACACTAACCCAAGCGCCGAGAGTCTAGCAGCGAACTTCCCGCCCGGATAGCGGGCGGACGGAAGCCCGACCGTTTCACACCGGGTAAATCAGCGAGTTCAGAATCATCTCGCTGTCGTACACACACAGCCGCCGCCTGAACTTCAGCCCTGCGCCTGTACTGGCGATCTCGTCGATATAACGCCCGACGTTGTAGACCTCACTGACCCCCGCCGGCTTGGTGCGAAACACCGCGTAATTGGCCTGCGCCATGACCAGATCGCCTTCGACGCCCAGCACCTGCGCCGGGCTGATGACGTGGCGCGTGTAGTACGGTCCGTGGTAAATCGTCTGCGTGATGCCGTAGACACGGTCTTTCATCATGCCGCGGCTTTCCAGGTCCATCAGCGCCAGCGGCAGGCCGCGGTCATGGTTCTCGCGCGCCTGCAGGGTGTAGCGCCCATCTTCGAGAAAAAACTCGGGCCAGGCATCAAAGCGTTTTTCATCGAGGGCCGCTGCATACGCTGCGTTGAGCTGGTCCACCGCGTGCTG
>JAZKIE010000180.1:0-2116 GCA_040385025.1 Pseudomonadota bacterium
GCCCGCGAATCAGGCCTTTTCAAGAGGCAGGTTAGCCTCTTTCCAGGATTTCAGCCCGCCAGCCAGGCATTGAGCCTGCTGGTAGCCGAGTTTTTTGGCCATGGCCAGCGCCCGGTTGGCGCGTGCGCCGCTGGGGCACACCAGGATCAGCGGCAAGTCCTTGTTTTTCACGGCACTGGGGAGTTTTTCCTCCAGCTGGCCCAGCGGAATGTTTTTGGCGCCGACCACGTGCCCGGTGGCAAATTCCTCGACTTCGCTGACATCGACAACCACGGCCCTGTCGCGGTTGATCAGTTGCACCGCCCCGCTGGCGCTGAGCGAGCCGGCCGCCATCCCGCTGGAAATCAGGGGCCATACCAGCATGCCACCGGATGCCAGCGCAATGCCGATCAGCATCCAGTTATCGATGAGAAATTTCACTTTGAGTCCTTCAGGGTTTTGCAGTTAATCAGTGATTTTAGAATGCAGGGGTGAACCTGGCTGCGCGCGCTCCGCCGCAGGCCTGGTTTTCCACAGTTTCGGCCTCAACTTTTACCTGTCCAACAGACTTTTTCAACTGCATCATCCATGTACAAACTTGTGCTCATCCGCCACGGCGAATCCACCTGGAACCTTGAAAACCGCTTCACCGGCTGGGCCGATGTGGACCTCACACCCACCGGCGTCACCCAAGCCATCGCCGCCGGCAAGCTGCTCAAAAGTGAAGGCTACGACTTCGACGTGGCCTACACCAGCATGCTCAAACGCGCGACCCGCACGCTCTGGCACACGCTCGACGAGATGGACCGCACCTGGCTGCCGGTGGTGCACAGCTGGCGCCTCAATGAGCGGCACTACGGCGCGCTGCAGGGTCTGAACAAGGCCGAGACCGCCAAAAAATACGGTGATGCACAGGTGCTGGTCTGGCGCCGCAGCTACGACACGCCGCCGCCGGCGCTGGCAGCCAGCGATGAGCGCTGGGAGGGGAAAGATCCGCGTTACGCCAAATTGAAGCCGGGCGAGGCGCCCCTGACCGAGTGCCTGAAAGACACGGTGGACCGCGTGCTGCCCTTCTGGAACGAGGCCATGGCGCCGGCCATCCGCGCCGGCAAACGCATTGTGGTGGCGGCCCACGGCAACTCCATACGCGCGCTGGTGAAATACCTCGACAACATCTCCGACCAGGACATCGTCAGCCTGAACATTCCCAACGGCATTCCGCTGGTGTACGAACTCGACGCCGATCTGAAGCCGCTGCGCCACTATTACCTGGGCGACAGCGCGGCCATCGCCAAAGCCGCTGCGGCCGTTGCAGCCCAGGGCAAGTCCTGATCGCCGCCCTTGCCATGTGAAGCAGGGGTAAAGCCAGGCAGTATTTGACACATTGGCCGTCCCAGGGGGGCGCAACAGGGGAACTGCGGGCCGGGGCCTTTCTCCAAGGTGTATATTGGTTCAAAATCTGTGGCAACGGCCTTTCATCTAGGCAAATAGAGGTATTTATGGGTCAGAAACTCAAGATAGCAGGCTGGATCTCCATAGGCGCCGTGGCCGGTGCCCTGACCACCGTGCAGTTGCAGGCCGTCGCCCGCGGCGGGCTGACCCCGCTGCCGCTGGAAGAGCTGCAACAACTGGCCGCCGTGTTTGGCATGGTCAAAACCGACTATGTCGAGCCGGTGGACGAGAAAAAACTGATCTCCGACGCGATCTCCGGCATGGTCGCCAGCCTGGACCCGCATTCGGTCTATTTCGACAAAAAATCCTTCAAGGAATTCCGCGAAGGCACCAGCGGCCGCTTTGTCGGCGTCGGCATCGAGATTTCACAGGAAGACGGTCTGGTCAAGGTGGTGTCGCCCATTGAAGGCTCGCCGGCTGACCGCGCCGGACTCAAGCCCAACGACCTGATCACCAAGATCGACGACACGGCCGTGAAAGGCCTGACCCTCAATGAGGCCGTCAAAAAGATGCGCGGCGAACCGCGAACCAAAGTCGTACTGATGATCTTCCGCAAGGACGAAAATCGGACCTTCCCGGTGACCATCACGCGCGAGGAAATCCGCACCCAGTCGGTACGCAGCAAGGTGATTGAGCCCGGTTATGCCTGGATTCGCCTGAGCCAGTTCCAGGAACGCACGGTCGA
>JAZKIE010000181.1:0-1686 GCA_040385025.1 Pseudomonadota bacterium
TGCCGGCGCGCGCCGCCATGCCCAGGCCGTCGCCGGTGTTGATGAAGGCGTTGGTCGATGCGGCAAAAATCCGTCCGGCACCGCCGGTGGCCAGCAGTGTGGTCTTGGCTTCAAAAATATGAACGTCGCCGGTTTCCATCTCGATGGCGGTCACGCCGACCACGTCGCCGGCCTCGTCGCGGATCAGGTCCAGCGCCATCCATTCGACGAAGAAGCTGGTTTTTTCCTTGACGTTTTGCTGGTACAGCGTGTGCAGCATCGCGTGGCCGGTGCGGTCGGCGGCGGCGCAGGCGCGCTGCACCGGTTTTTCACCGTAGTTGGCGGTGTGGCCGCCGAAAGGGCGCTGGTAAATCGTGCCGTCGGGGTTGCGGTCAAAAGGCATGCCCATGTGTTCCAGGTCGTAGACGACCTTGGGCGCTTCGCGGCACATGTATTCAATCGCGTCCTGGTCACCGAGCCAGTCGGAGCCCTTGACGGTGTCGTAGAAGTGGTAGTGCCAGTTGTCTTCGGACATGTTGCCCAGCGAAGCGCCTATGCCGCCCTGGGCCGCGACAGTGTGCGAACGGGTCGGGAATACCTTGGACAGCACGGCAACGTTCAGGCCGGCACGCGCCAGTTGCAGCGAAGCGCGCATGCCGGAGCCGCCGGCGCCGACGATGACGACGTCGAATTTTCGTTTGGGGAGCTGGGAGGTAGCAGTCATGATTTTTCTAGGGTCTCGGTGGTCGGGTGCAGCCGGGATGGGCTTGAAAATTTGGGCTTACAGGCGCCACAACACCTGGATGCCCCAGCCGGCGCAGGCCAGCAGCCAGACGATGGTGGCCACTTCCAGCGACAGGCGCAGCCACACCGGCTTGACGTAATCCATCCAGATGTCGCGCATGCCGACCCAGACGTGGTACAGCAGGGCGATGATGACGGTGAAGGTCAGCACCTTCATCCACTGGGCCGAGAAAATGCCGGCCCACTTGTCGTAGCCGATCGGGCCCTTGCTGAAAATGACCTGGGCCAGCAGCAGCAAGGTAAACAGCGCCATCAGGGCGGCGGTGATGCGCTGGCTGAGCCAGTCGCGCAGGCCGTAGTGGGCGCCGACAACGAGGCGTTTGGAGCCGTAATTCACGGACATGGGGTGCTCCTTCTTGTTGTTAGTAGAGGCCGAACAGCTTGGCGCCCAGCACCAGCGTCAGCAGGATGCTCAAGGTCAGCGTGATCAGCGCGGTGCTTTTGCCGAACTCATTGCTCAGGCTGTGGGTGACGTCCATATAGAGATGGCGCAGGCCGGCGATGAAGTGGTGCAGGTAGGCCCAGATCAGGGCCAGCGCGACCAGCTTCCAGACAAAGCCCGGCAGGCCCAGCATGCCGATGTTGAAAGCCGCCTTGAATTTTTCGAAGGAAATCTCGGAAGAAATCGAGGTGTCGAACATCCAGATGATGAAAGGCATCAGCACAAACATGATGGCGCCACTGGCGCGATGCAGGATGGAGACCCAGGCCGCTGGCGTCATGCGGTAGGTGGTCAGGTCGGTGAAGGCGTTGATGTTGCGAAACTCAGGCCGCTTGGGACGCTGTTTGGATGCCAGCTCTGTCATTGTTTGGCTTTCGTGGGGAGGTCTGGTAACTGCTTGGTAACTGCGTTGCAATTACAACTGAAAACATGCGAATTCTATTGCAACGCAGCATTGATCC
>JAZKIE010000182.1:0-2205 GCA_040385025.1 Pseudomonadota bacterium
CTTTCTCTTGGCGACGCAAGAGAAAGTGAGTCGCCCGCCGGGGCGAGACCCGGCTAGCTGGCAAACCACACCGAATGAGTCAACGAACGCGGATTCCGGATCAGATCTGGAACGACAAACAGACTTTTCCGGACTCTTCCGGATTCTTCCGGATTCTCGCTACGTTAGAGGTCAAATCGGCCGTCAGCCCTTTCTGGATTTGCGTAAGCAGCTATCAAAAGCAGAGCAACTCAGGAGTCTGCCGAGGCACTCCAGCGGTTGCCCCAGTTTTTGCCTCCGGCCTTGTCCATGCTGCGGCGGTCGCGTTTGGTCGGGCGGCCATGTTCGATGCTGGCGGCCGGTTCGTTGTTCAGGCGGCGCTGCTCGGCGGCGGCCTCGCGCAGGCGCAGGCTCTCCGGCGTTTCTTCATAAAGCTGCTGGGCCACCGGCGCCGCGCCACGCTGCTGGCTCAAGGCCCGTATCAGCACCGTGCGGGTCACTGGCCCCTGGCGCATGGCCACGGTGTCGCCGGCCTTGATGTCGCGGGCCGGCTTCGCGTCCTGGCTGTTGACCTGCACGCGGCCTTTGCTGATTTCGTCAGTCGCCAGCGAACGCGTCTTGTAAAACCGCGCGGCCCACAGCCACTTGTCAAGACGCATGGGCCAACTCCCGTGGGCCGGTCTGTTTGCAAAACGCGGTCTTGGCTGCGCCGGCCTGCGCGTTTTGCAAACCCCACAGCCACTTGTCAAGACGCATCCATGGGCTCCAACTGTGGGCGATCAACGAGGTTTTTTCTCATGTCCCAACATTGTGAACCAGCGGCAGCCGCACGGTGGCGTCCAGCCCCGCAATACGCCCATGGTCTTCGCGGTTTTCCAGGGTGATGCTGCCGCCCAGCGCCTGGGTGATCTCGCGGCAGATCGCCAGGCCCAGGCCCGAACCCTGGCGCACGTCGCCGGCAGAAAACGGTTCATACAGGCGGGCGGCCAGTTCGGCGCTGATGCCCGGCCCACCGTCGCTCACGGTCAGGGCCGCGTACGAGTTGTCGCTGACCAGACGCACGCTCAGTGCGCCGCCGCGCGGACTGTGTTTGATGGCGTTGTGCAGCAGGTTGCGCGCCAGCTCGCGCAGCATCCATTCATGGGCGTGCACGGTCGCCGGCTGGGTGATGATTTCAAAATCAATGTCCTTCTCAGCCAGCAGCGGCGACACATCGACCACCACCGCGCGCAGCAGCTCCGGCCAGTCCTGGGCCTGCGCATCGGTCTGCTGACGCAACTGCTCAACCTTGGCCAGCGCCAGCATCTGGTTGGCCAGCACGGTGGCGCGCTCGACCGTGTCCTCGATCTCCTGCAAGGCCTGCTGCGGCGCCACATCGCCGCGCAGCGCCGACTGCACCTGGGTCTTGAGCACGGCCAGCGGCGTGCGCAACTGGTGCGAGGCGTCACGCACAAAACGCTTCTGGTGGTCGGTCAGGTTCTGCAGGCGCTGCATCACCTGGTTGGTGGCTTCGATCAGCGGCAGCAACTCGCGCGGTGCATCGGGCGCGGCCACCGGCGTCAAGTCACCTTCGGGCCTGGCTTTCAGCTCGCCGCTGAGCCGGCGCACCGGCCGGGTGGCGCGCTGCACCACGACGATGACGACCAGCACAATCACCGCGATCAGCAGCGCCTGCCGCCACAAGGTGTCGAGCAGCACCTTGCGCGCCAGCGTCTCGCGCAACTCCAGCGTCTCCGCCACCTGCACCACCGCCATGCCACGGCCTTTGGCGCTGGCCACCGGTTGCAGCAGCACCGCCACCCGTACCTCGTCGTTGCGGAAGCGGTCGTCGTAAAAAGCCACCAGCGCCGCATAAGCGCCCTGGTCGGGAATGCGGCCGCGCCAGAACGGCAGCTCGCCAAAACCCGAAATCACCTCGCCCTGCAGGTTGGACACGCGGTAGACCAGCTGGCTGCGGTTGTCGGCCTCGAAGGCTTCGAGGGCGGAGTAGGGCACGGTGGCGCGCAGCACCGACAACTCGTCATAACCATCAACATCGAGCTGCTCGCCAATGGTCTTGGCCGAGGCCAGCAGCGTGCGGTCGTAGGCGATGTTGATGGCGCCCAGGGTCTGGCGGTACAGGCTGACGGTGTTGATGACGATCAACACGCCGATGGGCAGCAGGATGCCCAGCAGCAGGTACCTTCTGAGGGACATGACGCCGCGCGGCGGCGCTTCCGGTGGCAG
>JAZKIE010000183.1:0-2691 GCA_040385025.1 Pseudomonadota bacterium
TTGCCCGGTAAGCGCGTTGTCCCGCATGGCTTGGGCAATCGGCAGGGCTTCGGTCAAGAGGGCGGCTGCCGTGGCGGAGTCGCCCTGTTTTGAGGCCACACGCGCGACGGCAAGCATCGATCCAGGCAGCGAGCCGTGCACATAGCCCATGCGTGAGGCGCCGAGGTCCCGGCGCAGCTGGTACCCACGCTCCCAGAGCGCGCGCGATGCCTCAAGTTCTTCGCGCGCCTCAAGGATCTCGGCCATCGTATTGGAGCCCACCATCTCCGGGATGCCGTAACCCCCTTTCACGCACAGCTCAATCATCTGCTGCAAGTGGGCGAGAGCAGCGTCCAACTCGCCCGCTGCTTGTTTCGCAAATCCTGCGTTCCACAGCGAGAAGCCCAGACCCCAGCTGCCGGGATATCGCGACGCAATGGCCATTCCGGATTGCGTGCGAGCGACCGCAGACGGCACGTCGCCCGCAAACACATCACACTCGCCGCGCAGGCAGTGCAACATACCTAGAATCAGCGGCGGATCTGTCTGCCCTGCCAAGAGTCGGATGCCCTCATCCAGCCAACGCGAGGCGGCTTCCCAGTCGTCCGTGTCATGCGCCAGCAGGAAGCCCATGCAGAACAATCCCGCAGCGCGCAGTTCGGGTGGGGTGTCTGAAGCGGCTGCAAGTGCCTGCTCCATCCAGCCGGTGCCCTCACGCAGCTTGCCCTGGGTCCACCAGTAGATCGTCAGCCCCGCCGCCAATTCCAAAGCCAGTTCGGGCGCTGTCTGCAACAGCCGTGCGAGTGCCACACGCAAGTTGTCTTCAATCTGTGCAATGGCCTCGATATGCGGGCGCTCGGGTCCGCCGGAGAGACCTGCGCAGGCCGGAAGTGCGACACGGCGGTAATAATGAGCGTGGCGGTCGCGCAGTGCATCCTGATCATCCGTACCGGACAGTTGCTCTTGCGCATATTGGCGGATGGTCTCCAGCAGTTGGAAGCGGCCGCTGTCGCCCAGCTTCATCAGGAGCGACTTCTCTACCAGCCGGGCGGTGAGATCAGCCGTCTGGGCCGGGCTCTGCTGCGGCTCGGCGCAGATGGCGTTGATGGACGCCAAGTCGAAGCCGCCGGCAAACACGGCCATGCGGTGCAAAAGGCCGCGCTCCTCCGGGCTCAGCAGGGCGTCGCTCCACTCCACCGTATCGCGCAGCGAGCGTTGTCCGCCATCGACCCTGCGTGCCGCGCGCGGCAGCAACTTGAACAGGTCGTCCAGGTGCCGTCGGATGTCTTCAAGACCCAGGCTCACCGCACGCGCCGCCGCCAGTTCGATGGCCAATGGCAGGCCATCGACACGCCGACAGATCTCTGCGGTCAACCGGCCTGCCTGTTCGGTCCCAAGCGTCCCTGCGTGCCGCGCACCAACTCGCGCGCGGAAAAGCTGCACTGCAGGGCTTGCCTCGATCTCCTCCAGACTGGCCAGCATCCCTGCCGAAGGCAAAACCAGAGGCTCTAGGCGAAAGCTGACTTCGCCATCCACCCACAATGGCTCGCGACTGGTGGCCAGCACATGCAGACGGGGCAGCCGTGCAGTCAAGACATCCACGAGGTCGGCGACCGCGTCGACGACATGCTCACAATTGTCCAGCACCAAGAGCAGGTCCTTGTCGACCAGCCACCGTGTGAGCGCTTCCACATGGTCGAGCCGACCCGAGCGCGTGAGGCCCAGGGCCACGGCCACTTCTGCGGCAACCAGTTCCGCCGCACGCAGTGGCGCCAGCCATACCGTGACGACGCCGTCGGAAAAGGTGGCAGTTGAGTCTTCACTGGTGGGCAGTGCCGCAGCCGCTGCCACCCCACCGGCCAGCGCCGTCTTGCCGACGCCCCCCGGACCGACCAGGGTCGTGACGGCGTTGGTGCGTACGCTGCGCAGCACATCAGCGAAATCCTTATCGCGGCCCAGAAGCTGGCGCGGGCGCTGCAGGCTGCCTGCGGACTGCAAACCAGGCCCGATCTGGCCAAGTGCCATGCGCGCAGTCTGTGCGTTGGCGTCGGGCAGGGCCGCCACGTCGAGCGTGATCTGGTAGCCACGCCCGCGAACGGTTCGAATGGCCTGCGCCCCCAGCACCTTGCGCAGCGCCGAGATGTGCACGTGAAGATTGTTTTCCTCGACCACCCGCCCGGGCCACACGCGTGCAAAGAGATCTGCCGCACTGATGAGTTCGCCCGGCGTCTGCGCTAGCGTCCACAAAAGATCGAAGGCCCGGTCGCCGAGGTCGGCAATGTGTGGGCCCTGCACAAGCACCCGACTGACCGGATCAATCGTCCAATCACCGAGCCTGACTTTCTGGTCGGTCATCAAGGCCCCTTCTGATTCAGATCAATTAAGACTCTATTCAGACCTGATGCCGGGGCGGCGTGGTAATGCTGGACGCATCAAACAACCCCGACAGGAGATAGCCGCCATGACAACCGTCGACCAAAACTCAGCCGCAATCAAGAGCATCTACGCCGCCTTCGCGTCCGGCGACATACCGGGCGTCCTTGGCACCATGAACCCGGATTTCCGCTGGACAGAGCCGGAAGGCAATCCCTATGCGGGTACATACGTTGGCCCTGATGCGGTGCTGCACGGCGTCTTCATGAAACTCGGAGCCGACTGGGACGGTTTCGCCGTTGTCCCCTCGGAGTACGTCGCTCAGGCCGATACGGTGGT
>JAZKIE010000184.1:0-5456 GCA_040385025.1 Pseudomonadota bacterium
GCATCAGGTGGTATTTGTTTTCCTTGCGGGTGGGCTTGTAGGCCGGATCAATCCGCAAGTCCTGTTCGGCACCCGTGAGAAGCCATTCCTGCGCGACTTTCGGATGGCTTCCCTTGAAGGCCTGCAGTGCACGCGCGTCGAACTGGCTGTAGTGCACTTCCATCTTGGTCGAGCTCGCCCAGTATTTGCTGACCTGGTCGAGTTTTTTCTGCATGTCTTCGTTGCGGCGAATCCAGCCGTAGTGAAAGATGTGCGCGTTGGCCAGAGCGGCTTTGGGGTTGCGTGGTTTTTTATGGTCTGTCGTGACCAGCCAGTACTGGCCGTCGGGCGCATAGGAACGAATGGTATTGCGGATCAACCGGCATTCGCGGCGGTACCAGCCGGGGCTGACCGACACCCACTGCGCTGAGCCATAAAAGTGGCGGTAGTCAAATACCAGCGCTTCCACTTCCGGGTTGGCGTGATGCTTTTCGACGCTGGCACGGATGGCGGGCAGGTCGTCTTCGTGCACCACCTCGTCGCCTTCCAGGTAAAACGCCCAGTCGCCGGTGCAGGCGTACTGGGCGATCATTTTTTGCTGGGCATACACAAAACCCCGGTCGGCCATGCGTTCGTTCCACAGGGTTTCAATCACGCGGATTTTCGGGTCGCCGATGGCCAGCACGCGGGCCAGCGTGTCGTCATTGCCGCGGCCAACTGCCACCACAAACTCGTCCACCAGCGGCAGCAGCGAGCGGATCGATGCTTCAAAAGGAAAACCCAGCTCGACGCCGTTGCGGATGAAGGTGAAACCACTGATGGAAATTGTCATGACAGTTGCGCCACCGGTGCGCTTTGCGAAAGATTGGCATCGTACAAACCCAGCTTGTACAGGCGGGCATAGGGGCCGTCGCGCTTGATCAGTTCGGCATGGGTGCCGGTCTCCACAATGCGGCCGGCGTCCATGACCACGATCCGGCTGGCATGCTGCACGGTGGACAGGCGGTGCGCAATGACCAGCGTGGTGCGGTTGCGCATCAGGCGCTGCAGCGCTTCCTGCACCGCGCGTTCGGATTCGGTGTCCAGCGCCGAGGTGGCCTCATCGAGGATCAGCACCGGCGCGTCTTTGTAGAGCGCGCGGGCAATCGCCAGGCGCTGGCGCTGGCCGCCGGACAACTGCGTCGCGTTGTGACCGGCCAGGGTGTCCATGCCTTGCGGCAGGTCGGCCACAAAACGCTCAAGGTTGGCGGCCTGCAGGCAGCGCTGCACGCGTTCGCGATCCAGCTCGGCGCCCAGCGCCACATTCACGGCAATGCTGTCATTGAGCATCACCACGTGCTGGCTGACCAGTGCAAACTGGCTGCGCAGCGCATTGATCTGCCACTCGCGCAAGTCGTGGCCATCGAGTTCGATGGACCCGGAGGTGGGTTCGACAAACCTCGGCAAGAGGTTGACCAGCGTGGTCTTTCCGGCGCCCGAAGCGCCCACCAGCGCCACCGTTTCACCGTGGTGGATGGTCAGGTTGACCGAATCCACGGCGGTCGCCCCTTCGTTGCCATAGGCCACGCGGGCGTCAATGAAGCGGATGTGGCCGTCTGCCCTGGGCTTGGAAAAGCTGCCGCCTTGTTCATCCGGCGTTTTTTCCATCAGATCGAGCCCGCGCTCCAGCGCTGCCAGGCCGCGGGTGATGGGACTGGCGACTTCTGACAGGTGTTTGATCGGGGCGACCAGCATCAGCATGGCGGTCACAAACGCCACAAAGGCGCCGACCGAGGTGCCGTCGGTCGCGCTTTGCATGAGGGCCACAGAAATCACGGCGGACAGCGCCACGGCCGCCAGCATCTGGGTGGTGGGTGTCATGGCCGCAGACGCCGCGATCGACTTCATGGACAGCCGACGCAACCCATCGCTGAGCTGCGCAAAACGGCTGGCCTGATCGGCTTGCGCCGCATGCAGCCGGATATCACGGTGCGCCAGCACGTTTTCTTCGACCACGTAAGCCAGCGAATCGGTCGCGCTCTGGCTGGCCTTGGTGAGCCGGTAAAGACGGCTGGAGAGCACACGCATGACCCAGGCCACAGCCGGGATCAGCAGCGTGACAATCAGGGTCAGCTTCCAGTTCAGGTACAGCAGGTAGCTCGACAGGGCCAGCAGGGTCAAGGTGTCCCGCGTCAGGCCCATGACCGAATTGACCAGCATGGTTGAGCCGTTTTGTACCTCGTAGACCACCGTGTTGGCCAGGGCGCTGGCCGACTGGCTCGAAAACAGGTCCAGCCGCGCCGACAGCAACTTGCCGAACATCGCCTTGCGCAGTTCCAGCAAACCCAGATTGGTCACCTTGGCCAGCGCAATCTGGGCCACAAAACCGGCAAAACCGCGTACGCCGAACAGCAGGATCAGCGACACCGGAATGACCCACAGGTCAATGCCGCCTTTCTGGAAGCCCTTGTCGAGGAGCGGCTTCAGCAAGGCCGGAACCAGCGGTTCGGTTGCGGAAGCCACCACGGTGGCGCCTATGGCAATGGCCCAGGCGCTGGGGGACTGGTTGAAATACGGCCAGATGCGTCGCAGGCGTTGCCTGATGGGCGCAGGCGAAACCGTTTCACTGGCGGGACCGGCGCCGCGTGTCAAGCCGCAACCCCGGACTCCGATGCCGAGTGGCCGACCGGTGTTTGCATCAGCCCCGCAAGCACGCGGGTAAAGTTCACTGCGATTTTTGGCATGGATGCCGCCTGGAGGAGCATAGAGTCAACAAGCCAGCATTATCGTGGAACAATTGAAGGCCAATTCCTACAAGCTCCCTTGTTCGCAGCGTTCACAATCATTAACTTGATCAAGCAGGTGGATGGCAGCGGCTGGTTGGAACTTCAACACATCACGCACCATGAGCCTTTCCGTCATCATCATCACAAAAAACGAAGAGGCCAATTTGCAGGCATGCCTGGAATCCGTCCGATTTGCAGACCAGTGGGTCGTGGTTGACAACGCCAGCACGGACAATACGCGCGCCATTGCCAGTGCTTTTGGGGCAGAAGTGACGCCAACGCAGGCTTGGCCCGGTTTTGGACCACAGAAAAACCTGGCCCTGAGCCTGGCCCGGCACGACTGGGTCCTCTCCATTGATGCCGACGAACGTGTCACACCGGAACTGGCGCTGGAGATTCAAAAGGCCATGCAAAACCGCGCCGCCGATGCCTTTGAAATTCCGCGTCTCACGCAGTTTTGCGGGCAATGGATCCATCATTGCGGCTGGACCCCTGACCCGGTGCTGCGTCTGTTTCGGCGGGGTCAGGCCAGCTTCAGTGACGACCTGGTGCACGAACGTGTCATCCTCAAATCGGGTGCCGTGGTGCGTTTGAATGCCCGCTTGCTGCATTACAGCTACCCAACGCCCGCGCACTACTGGCGCAAGCTGGAGCAATACAGCCTGGCCTGGGCTCAGCAGGCCCATGCGCGCGGCAGGACCAGCTCCATGCCGCGGGCAGTAATATCGGGCCTGATGGCCTTCCTGAAAAGTTATATTTTCCGCCTTGGCATCCTCGACGGCAGCATGGGTTTCGCCGTGTGCGCCATGCAGGCCCAGGCCGCCTTCGGCAAATACTTCACCTTGTATTGTTTGAACCAGAAAAATGCATCCCAAAAAACCTGATTTGTCTTCGCCCCCGTCCTGGTTGCCGGGCCGCCGAACCGTGCTTGCCGGCTTGGGCAGCCTGGCCATGCTGCCCGCGACCTGGGCCCAGTTCCGGGTCGAAGTGTCCGGCGTGGGCCTGACCCAGTTGCCGATTGCCATTGCCGCCTTTCGCGGCGACGCGCAGTCTCCGCAAAAAATCGCCGCCATTGTGCAGGCCGATCTGGAAAGAAGCGGCCAGTTTCGTGCGGTGGATGCCAGCGGCAACCCGCTCGACGAAAGCTCCCGGCCCGATCTGTCCGTGTGGCGCCAGCGCGCCGCCGACTCCTTGCTGACCGGCAGCGTCACACGTCTGGCCGACGGGCGTTACGACGTGCGTTGCCGCCTCTGGGACGTGGTGCGCGGACAGGACCTGGGCGGCCAGAGTTATGTGGTTCCGCAGGGCGATCTGCGCCTGTCAGCGCACCGCATCGCTGACTTTGTGTACGAAAAACTGACCGGCGAGAAGGGCGTTTTTTCCACCCGCATTGCCTATGTGACCAAGGCCGGCACACGCTACAACCTGTGGGTGGCCGACTCCGACGGTGAGGGTGCGCAGTCGGCGCTGGCGAGCCCGGAGCCGATTATTTCTCCGTCATGGTCCCCCAATGGTTCCCAGCTTGCTTATGTGTCTTTTGAGTCGCGCAAGCCGGTGATTTATGCCCACGATGTGGCTTCGGGCAAACGCAGGCTGCTGGCCAATTTCCGCGGTTCCAACAGCGCGCCGGCCTGGTCGCCTGACGGCAACCAATTGGTCGCCACCTTGAGCCGTGATGGGGGCTCGCAACTTTATGCGATTGCTGCTGCGGGCGGCGAGCCGCGCCGCCTCACCCAATCGGCCAGCATTGATACCGAACCAGCGTTTTCTCCCGATGGCCGCTTCATTTATTTTGTAAGTGACCGCGGAGGTTCGCCGCAGGTTTACCGCATGGGTGCAAGCGGCAGCAATGTCGAGCGTGTCACCTTTACCGGGAGTTACAACATATCGCCTGCCATCAGCCCGGACGGTCGCTGGCTGGCCTATATTTCACGCATAGGCGGCGCTTTCAAGTTGCACGTCATGGAGCTGGGCAAGGGAACTGCAGTCGCCATCACCGACACCAACGGTGACGAAAGCCCGAGTTTTGCGCCCAACAGCCGTCTCATCGTTTACGCCACGCAGCAGCAAGGCCGCGAAGCCCTGCTGACCACGACGCTGGACGGAAAAATCAAGGCGCGCCTGACCGGGTCGTCCGGAGACATACGTGAGCCTGACTGGGGACCTTTTCAAAGGTGAGCCAGCAGCCCTGATCCTCCATCTTTTTATTTTTAGCCAAGGTAACTATGAAACGCATTCTTTCCCTCACCGCCATCATCACCCTGACTGCCGTCATCGCCGCTTGCAGCTCCGGCGTCAAGCTCAACGATGTCCCGGTCGAAAACCGGGCGCCTGTCGCGACAGCCCCAGCCGGCACCGGCGATACCTCCGGCGTGGCTGGCCGCGATGTGGCACCGGTGCTGATAGGCGCGACCGATCCCTCGCTGGCTGGCCCCAGCGGTGCTGCGCGCGTGATTTATTTTGACTACGACAGCTTTGTCATCAAGCCAGAAGCCCAAGGCACCGTCGAAGCCCATGCCCGTTTCCTGAGTGCCAACAAGGCCCGCAAACTGGTGATCGAAGGCAGCACCGACGAGCGCGGTGGCCGTGAATACAACCTGGCCCTGGGCCAGAAACGTGCTGAAGCTGTGCGCCGCGCACTGGGCTTGCTGGGCGCAACCGACGCACAGGTCGAAGCCGTCAGCTTTGGTGAAGAAAAGCCCGCAGCGACCG
>JAZKIE010000185.1:0-2176 GCA_040385025.1 Pseudomonadota bacterium
ATGGAACGGCCCAAGGCTTGCAGTTAGGCTAGAGGCAAAATCAATCAGGCTTTTTGAAAGAATGCTCATGACCAGCCCAAAAACATCGCCCCCCGCAAGCCGCTATCCCCTGCCCGACCTCAACACCCTGCCCGACGACATCAAGGCCAAGGTGCTCGAAGTGCAGGAAAAAGCCGGCTTTGTACCGAATGTGTTTCTGGCGCTGGCACGCCGTCCGGCCGAATGGCGGGCCTTCTTCGCTTACCACGATGCGCTGATGCTGCGGGAGGAATCCGGCCTGAGCAAGGGCGACCGCGAGATGATTGTCACCACCACCAGCGCCGCCAACCAGTGCCTGTACTGCGTGGTGGCGCACGGCGCGCTGCTGCGGATTTACGAGAAAAAACCCCTGGTGGCCGACCAGGTGGCAGTCAACTACCGCAAAGCCGACATCACGCCACGCCAGCGCGCCATGCTGGACTTTGCGATGAAGGTCTGCGAACGCTCGCACGAGGTCGAAGAAGCCGACTTTGCCGCGCTGCAGGCGCACGGCTTTAGCGACGAGGACATCTGGGACATTGCAGCGATCACCGCATTTTTTGGCCTGTCCAACCGTATCGCCAGCTTCTCCAGCATGCTGCCCAACCCCGAGTTTTACCTGATGGGCCGGGTGCCCAAACAGAAGTAAACCTGCGTCATTCGCTATCTATTTGATAGCTGCTTGCGCGCGTCCGCCGGGGGCTGGAGGCCGATTTAATGCTCAACTGACGATGACGCGCATCCAGTCGGGCAAGGTGGCGGCTTTCTGGCTCGGAAAGTCCACCCAGATGGTGGTGGCGCCACCCGCGGCATAAATCACGCCGGGCTGGTCGACACGTTCCATCGTGCCCCAGGTTTCAAAGGTGGTGCGGCCGGGGTCGCTGGCGTACATGCGGATCAGGACGTCGCCAGGGTATTCAAGCTGTTTGTAGAAATTGCAAAACGCGTTGACGATGACCGGGCCCTCGCCTTTGGGGTCTGGCACACAGCCAATCGAATACATCCAGTCGATGCGCACCGTCTCCAGGTAGCGGAAGTAGCTGGTGTTGTTGACATGGCCCATCGCGTCCATGTCGCCCCAGCGGATAGGCAAACGCGTCTCGAAGACCTGTTTCTTGTTCTCTGGAATCTCAATTTTCATCGGTCGATCTTCTTCTGGCTCAAATGCCGAAGCCATCATCGGCGGCAATCACGGCGCCATTGATGAAATGGCTCTGGCCGCTGGCCAGCATCACCAGCAAAGCGTCCAGGTCTTCGGGGTTTCCAATACGTTTGCGCGGCAACATCTGCACCAGTTTTTTGCCCTGCTCGGTCTGCCAGTGGTGGTGGTTGATCTCGGTGTCGATGTAGCCGGGGCAGATCGCATTGACGTTGATGCCGAATTTGCCCCACTCCAGCGCCATCGCCTTGGTCATCTGCACCACGGCGGCCTTGCTCATGCAGTACACGCCGATCTGAGGCAACACGCGCAGGCCGGCCATCGAGGCGATGTTGATGATGCGCCCGCCGGAAAATGCGCCCGGCGCCGTGCCGCGTGCGCGGGCCAGCATGCGTTTGCCGACTTCCTGCGCGACAAAAAAAGCGCCCTTGACGTTGGTGTTGAAGATGAAGTCGTAGTCTTCCTCGCCCACATCCTGGATGCGCTGGGTGGTGCTGACACCGGAGTTGTTGACCAGGATATCGATGGGGCCGACCTCGGTCTCGGCGTGCGCGACGGCAGACCTGATGCTGGCGGTGTCCGTCACGTCAAGCATCACCACATGCGCATCGCCGCCCTCGGCCTCGATCTGCGCCCGCAGGTCCTTGAGCTTGTCCATGCGCCGGCTCGCCAGCACCACCGCCGCGCCGGCGCGGCTCAGGGTTTTGGCAAACTGGGCACCCAGCCCGCCCGACGCGCCTGTCACCAGCGCAACCCGTCCCGACAAATCCAGGCTGTAGGCCATGGCAAACTCCTGTTGATTAGAGAACAGCGTCTTTCCTGCGACTCACGTTAGCAGAATAAAATCAGCCGCTGCAACGGCGACCACAGCCGACACGTTCCGCAATTCATTATCAGCGAGCCCCACATGAACAACCAAGACATCCTGGCCCAGTTCGGCCCCCGTGAAGCCATGGAATACGACGTGGTCGTGGTCGGTGGCGGCCCCGGCGGCCTGGC
>JAZKIE010000186.1:0-3973 GCA_040385025.1 Pseudomonadota bacterium
ACCGGCTGGCCGTTGACCATCAGGATGCAGGTCGGGATGCTCTTGATGCCGAAAGCTGCGCCCAGTTGCTGCTCCTGGTCCGAGTCGATCTTGACCAGCCTGAAGCGCCCGCCGTAGGCAAGCTCCACCTTTTCCAGGATGGGGCCGAGTGATTTGCAGGGACCGCACCAGGGCGCCCAGAAATCAATCAGCACGGGCGTGGTCATGGAAGCCGCAATGACTTCCTCTTCGAAATTGGCAATGGTGACGTCGATCATGGTGCTCAGGAAATAGGGGTGAGACGGGGAATTTTCAAGCGGCTGGCGTGCCGGGATGGGACGATAGCACGCTGGCCCGTAAAATCGCTGATGGCAGCAAACCGAAGGTACACATGACAACGCAAGATCAAAATGCGCCCCTCATCGGCGTGGTAATGGGCTCCAGCAGCGACTGGACCACCATGCAGCACGCCGTGCAGATCCTCCAGCAGTTCGGCGTGGCGCATGAGGCGCGCGTGGTGTCCGCGCACCGCATGCCCGACGAGCTGTTTGCCTATGCCGAGCAGGCTGCCGGGCGCGGATTGCGGGCCATCATTGCCGGTGCCGGCGGCGCGGCCCACCTGCCGGGCATGCTGGCTGCGAAAACCGCGGTGCCGATTCTGGGCGTGCCAGTGGCCAGCAACCATTTGCAGGGCGTGGATTCGCTGCACAGCATCGTGCAAATGCCCAAGGGCGTACCGGTGGCGACCTTTGCCATCGGCAATGCGGGGGCGGCCAATGCGGCGCTTTTTGCGGTGGCCATGCTGGCGACCCATGACAAAACCCTGGCCGACAAGCTGCAGGCTTTCCGTGCGGAGCAAACCGCTGCCGCGCGCGCAATGACCCTGCCGCCCACATGAGCGTGACCCCGATTTTCCCCGGCGCCGCCGATGCTGCGGGCCGCCCCGCGACCCTGGGCGTGATGGGCGGCGGCCAGCTCGGCCGCATGTTTGTGCATGCGGCCCAGCGCTTGGGCTACTTCACCGCCGTGCTCGACCCCGATCCGGCCAGTCCGGCCGGCCGTGTCAGCCACCACCACATCGCCACCGGTTACAGCGATCAGGGCGGCTTGAAGCAACTGGCCGCGCTGTGCGACGCCGTCACCACCGAATTCGAGAATGTGCCGGCCGATGCGTTGCAGGCTCTGGCGGCGAGCCGGCCGGTGGCCCCTGGCGCGGCGGCGGTCGCCATTGCCCAAAACCGGATTGAGGAAAAAGCCCATTTCACGGCCAGCGCCGGCGTGGCGGGCGTGACCTGCGCGCCTTATGCCGTGATTGAAACCGCCGAACAGCTCAAGGCCGTGGATACAGATCTGCTGCCCGGCATCCTGAAAACCGCGCGCATGGGTTACGACGGCAAGGGTCAGGTTCGCGTTGCCGACCTGGCCGCGCTGGCGATGGCCTGGGCCGGCTTGAAGGGCGTGCCGTGCGTGCTCGAAAAACTGCTGCCGCTGAAAGCCGAGTGTTCGGTCATCGTCGCGCGCGGCTGGGACGGCGCCATCACGGGCTTTGCCCCGCAGTACAACGTGCATGTGGACGGCATCCTGGCCGTGACCGCCGCATATGAGGGAAACATGCCTCCAGCCCTTGTACAGCGTGCGCAAACAGCTACTGAATCGATAGCAAATCACATCGGTTATGTCGGTGTGTTGTGCGTCGAGTTTTTTGTCATCGACGACGGCAGTGCCGACGGCGCGCTGGTGGTCAACGAGATGGCGCCGCGCCCGCACAACAGCGGCCACTACACCCTGGACGCCTGTGATGTGTCGCAGTTCGACCTGCAGGTGCACGCCATGGCTGGCCTGCCCTTGCCGCAACCGCGCCAGCATTCGCCGGCCATCATGCTGAACCTGCTCGGTGAGGTCTGGCTCGATGCCTCAGGCCAGTCGCGTGCGCCGGACTGGCAGGCGGTGCTGGCGCTGCCCGGCACGCATCTTCACCTCTACGGCAAGCTCGAAGCACGTGCCGGGCGCAAGATGGGCCACCTCACCATCACTGGCGCCGACATCGCCGGCGTGAAGGCGGTTGCGCGTCAGGCCGCACAGCTCTTGGGCCTGCCCGGACTGGATACGCTGGGATGATTCGCGACGGCAAGGACGCGGCGGCGATTGCCGAGGCGGCAGGTACGATCCGCGCCGGCGGCCTGGTCGGCTTTGCCACCGAGACGGTTTACGGCCTGGGCGCCGATGCGTCCAGCGACAGCGCAGTTGCTGGCATCTTCGCCGCCAAGGGCCGGCCCAGCGATCACCCGCTGATCGTGCATGTGGCCGAGCCGGCGCAGGTGGCCGATTACGCGGTCGATATCCCGCCGTTTGCCGAACGCCTGATGAAGGCGCTGTGGCCCGGACCACTCACCGTGATCCTGAAGCGCCGGCCCGGCATCGCTGCGGCGGCCGCCGGCGGCCAGGACTCGATCGGCCTGCGTTGCCCGGCCCATCCGGTGGCGCAAGCGCTGCTGAAGGCCTGTGCCACCGGTGTGGCCGCGCCCAGCGCCAACCGTTTCGGCCGCGTCAGCCCGACCACCGCGAAACATGTCGCCCAAGAATTTGGTGACGCCCTGCTGGTGCTCGACGGCGGCGCCTGCGAGGTCGGCATCGAGTCCAGCATCGTCGACTGCACGCGCGGGCGGCCGGTGCTGCTGCGCCCCGGCGTGTTCACGCGCGCGCAGCTCGAAACCGCTTGCGGCGAGCCGGTGCTGAGCAAGGAGGAGTTCCTGGGCGACGCGGCTCCGCGCGCCTCCGGCACGCTGGAGTCGCACTACGCGCCCAATGCCAGGGTGCGCCTGATGGACGCCGCCGCCATTGAGGCCGCGCTGGACCTGCTGGGGATGGATGCGGCCCACATCGCGGTGTATGCCCGGTCCATCGTGCGCATCAAATCCGACAAGGTGATGTACCGCCGCATGCCCGACGACGCGCTGGCCACCGCCCAGCAACTGTTTGCCGTGCTGCGCGGCTTCGATGCGCAGGACGTCAAGCTGATCTGGATCGAACACCCGCCTCCGGGTGCCGAATGGGACGGCGTGCGGGATCGGCTGGATCGGGCGGCTGCGGATTGACGCGCTCAGCCGTCACAGTGCATAGTGGTTTGGCTCCGCGATCAAGCATCCCTTCCTGAAAGCAGACATGACTTCTCCTTTTGAAGCCGGCACCCCCCCCGCCATCACCGCACTGCTGCAGCAATTGCGTGAAGGCCGGGAGCCAGACGCGGCTTCGCAGGAGATCCTGCGCATCATTGCCGGGCTGCAAGCGCAGTTGCGCCAGCGCGATGCCGATGTGGCGGCTGCCATCAAGGAGCTGGAATCGTTTTCCTACTCGGTGTCGCACGACCTGCGTGCGCCGCTGAGCACCATCGACGGCTTCAGCCGGCTGCTGGAGGGCTCCTCGGCCAAGGGGGATGTCGAGCGCAGCAAACATTATCTGCAGCGGCTCCGGCTGGGGGTGGCCAATATCAATGAGCTGATCGGTGCACTGCTGGTGGTGTCACGCTTGCTGCGCGCGCCGATGACGGTACAGGCGGTGGACGTGGGTGCGCTGGCGCAGGCTGCGCTTGCAGCCTTGCAGGCGGCCGAGCCCGCGCGCCTGGCGCAGGTCGATGTGCAGCCGGGCCTGATCGCCCAGGGAGACCCGGCGCTGCTCAAGCAACTGGTGGAGCAACTGGTTGGCAACGCCTGGAAGTTCAGCGCCAAAAAAGACAGGACCCTCATTGCCGTCGGCAGCCAGACCGGAGCGGATGGCGAGACGGTGTACTTTGTTCGCGACCAGGGGGCGGGCTTTGACATGGCCCATGCCGAAAAACTGTTCGGCATTTTTCAGCGCATGCATGTCTCGTCGGACTTCCCCGGTCTGGGCGCGGGCCTGGCGACGGTGCAGCGCATTGTGGCGCGGCATGGGGGGCGGATTTGGGCCGAGGCTGCGGTTGAAGAGGGTGCGACGATTTACTTCACCCTGCCTGGGG
>JAZKIE010000187.1:0-9605 GCA_040385025.1 Pseudomonadota bacterium
AGCGTGGCGAAGGCGGTGGTGCTGATGGCTTTGGTGTTTGCCATCAATAGAGTCCGTGCACCCGCGCATGGAGACGCGAGAGACCGAGCAGTGCGTCAGTGAACGGTGTCGGAACCTGCGTGAGCTGGCCCAGCTCCTGCACCACGGTGACGAGGGCATCGAGTTCCACCGCCTTGCCGGCTTCCACGTCCTGCAGCATGGAGGTCTTGAAGGCGCCCAGTTTGAGCGTGACCGCATGCCGGTCTTCTGGTTGCTGGTCAATCGGGATGCCGATGCGCGCGCCTATCTCCTTCGCTTCCAGCATCACCCTCGAGATGAAATCGCGCACCAGCGGATCGCCCAGGATCAGGTCGGTGGTGGCGCCGGTGAAGGCGCTGACCGGGTTCACGGTCATGTTGCCCCAGAGTTTGTACCAGGTGTCCTTCTGGATTTGCGCCGAGATTTCGACCTCATGGCCGGCGCGCACCAGCAACGCCGCCAGCGCCTGGACACGCGCGGTTTTCTCGCCTGAAGGTTCACCGATGAAAAGTTTGTTGCCGAAGTGGTTCTTCACAAAACCGGGGCTGTTCAGCGAGCAACTCGCATGCACCACGCAACCGATGATGTGCTGCGCCGGGATGGCGCGGGCGATGGCGCCGTCCGGGTCCACGGCCTTGAGCCGCGTGCCGGCGTACTGCGCGCCAAAGCCTTCAAAAAACCACCAGGGCACACCGTTCATGGCGGTGAGCACCACGGTGTCCGGGCCGATCAGCGGCGCGATGGCCCGGGCGACCTCGGCCATCGCCGGCGCCTTGACCGCGATGATCACTAGGTCCTGCACGCCCAGCGCAGCGGGGTCGGCATTGGCCTTGACCTGAACGGAGGCGACATCCTCGCCCTGCTGCAGGCGCAAGCCCTGCTGCTGCAGCGCCGCCAGGGTCGCGCCACGCGCCACCACGCTGAGTGCGCAGCCGGCCTGCGCCAGCTTCACGCCCATCCAGCCGCCGATCGCGCCGGCGCCATAAATACAAACTTTGTTGATGGTCAAATCGGTCTCCAGCCCTTGTGTGAATTGCGCAGCGCGCTCTACTTTTTATAGCTGGCGTCGATCCGGTCGACCTGCCGCACCAGCGCATCGAAGACGTCCTGGCCGGCGCCGAACTGCGCATCGAACTGGAAGGAGTCGTGGGTGGTTTTCTGTGCGACGGCTTCGGGCACCGCAATCGCCGGGCCCATGGCCGCCTGCGCCAGCTGGATGTCGCAGGCGCGCTGCAAGGTCCACAGCCGCACAAAACACAGCGGCAGGGTGGGCGCCCAGGCCAGCAGGCCGTGGTTGCGCAGTATCACCACCGGTTTGTCGCCGATGTTTTTCAAGAGGCGTGGTGCTTCGTCGGCATGGATGGTGATGCCCTCGAAGTCGTGATAGGCCACCAGGCCGTGCAGCTGCGCCGAGTAAAAATTGTTCTGCGCCAGCCCGCCCTGGGTGCAGGCGACCGCGACACCGGCCGTGGTGTGGGTGTGCATCACGCAATGCGCATCGGGCAGGCCATCGTGAATGGCCGCGTGCACGGTGAATCCGGCCGGGTTCACTGGCCATGGGTTGCTGTCCAGTTTTTTGCCCAGCAGGTCGATCTTCAGCAGATTGCTGGCCGTCACCTCGGAGTAATGCAGGCCGAAAGGGTTGATCAGAAATTGTTTGTCTCCGCCGGTCACGCTGTCCGGCAGCCGCACCGTGATGTGGTTGTAAATCATCTCGGTCCAGCCCAGCATGGCGAAGACGCGGTAACAGGCGGCCAGTTGCAGGCGCGCGGCCCATTCCTCGGGGTGCATGGCGGCAGGTGGGGGATTCAGGACAGCATTCATGGTCTGGGCTCCGGATGAAGGGTGTGTCAGTAGGTCTTGCCGGCGGGCGCGACGCTGACGCCGGCCTTGAAGGTCGCGGCCAGCGCGCTGGTGTGACGCACCAGCAGGTTGGTGTCCAGTCCGACGGCGACAAAGCTGCAGCCCAGAGCCATGTAGTGGCGTGCCAGCTTTTCGTCGGTGGTCAGGATGCCCGGCGCCTTGCCGGCCTTGAGGATGCGCTGAATGGCTGATTCGATCGCTGCCTGTACCTTTGGGTGGCCAGGGTTGCCCACATGACCCAGCGACGCCGACAGGTCGGCCGGGCCGATAAAGACACCATCGACACCGTCGACGGCGGCAATCGCGTCGAGGTTGTCCAGCGCGGTCTGTGTCTCGGCCTGCACCAGCAGGCAAACCTGCGCATTGGCCTCATGCGCGTAGCCGGGGATGCGGCCCCAGCGTGAGGCGCGCGCGCCGGCCATGCCGCGTATGCCGCCTATGTCCCGGCCTTGCGCGTCGTACTGCGGGTAACGCGTGGCTCGCACCAGCGCGGCGGCCTGGGCAGCGGTATCGACCATGGGCACCAGCAGGGTTTGCACACCGATGTCCAGGTACTGCTTGATCAGCGCCTCGCCGACATGGCCGTGGCCCATGGGCACACGCGCAATCGGGTGCGAGGGGTAAGCGGCGACCACCTGCAACTGCGCCAGGATGCTGCGCACGTCGTTGGGTGCATGCTCGCCGTCCAGCAGCAGCCAGTCAAAACCGGCGCCGGCGCAAATCTCGGTGCTGTAGGCGTCGGCCAGGCTGACCCACAGGCCGATTTGCGTCTGTTGGGCGGCGATGGCCTGCTTGAAAGTGTTGATGGGTGTTTGCATGTTTTGTTTTCAGGTGAACTTGAATTCAAATCGGCCGAGCGGACCGTAGTCGGCGTCGAACACATCGCCGGCTTTGGCGATGGCGGGGCGCGTGAAAGAGCCTGCCAGCACGACCTCGCCAGCCTCCAGGCATTCGCCCCAGGGCGCGAGTTTCATCGCCAGCCAGGCCACGCCAATAGCGGGGTGGCCCTGCACGCCGGCGGCCAGACCGGTTTCTTCCACCACGCCGTTTTGCCGCAGGATGGCGCCTACCCAGGGCAGGTCCACCTCGCGCGGCAAGACCTTGCGTCCACCCAGCACGATGCCGGCATTGGCGGCGTTGTCACTGATGGTGTCCTGCACCTTGCGCATGGCCTTGGTATGGCGGTCGAACTGCTCGATACGCGCGTCGATGATCTCGATCGCGGGCTGCACGTAATCGGTGGCGTCCAGCACGTCGGCCAGGGTGATGTGTTTACCTTCCAGCTTCTTCTTCAGGATGAAGGCCAGCTCGACCTCGACGCGCGGCGCGATGAAGCGCGTTGCCGGGATGTCGCCGGGTTCAAAAAACATGTCGTCCAGCAGCGTGCCGTAGTCGGGCTCGGCGATCTGGCTGGAGATTTGCATGGCGCGCGAGGTCAGGCCGATCTTGTGGCCGCGTGCGACCCGCCCTTCGGCAATTTTCATCTGTACCCAGGCGCGCGAGATGGCGTAGCCGTCGGCGACCGTCATGCCGGGGAAGCGCTTGCTGAAATGCTCGATCTGCACACGCGAAGTTTCACTGGCTTGCAGTTCGCTGGCGAGCTGGGCGATGAGGTCGGGAGGCAACATGTCAGCTCTTGTTGAACAGCGGGTGCAGGCTGCTGTGTTTGCCGTCGTAGACCTGGCCGGGGCTTTCGTCGATCTGCAGCGTCATGCCCACGGCGTGGCGCTCGAAGAGCGAGGCAAAATGGGCTCTGGCCCTTTCCAGCAGCGCGTCACCAGCTCTCTTTTTTGTAGCATCTGAGCGGCCGGCGGCCATCCGCAGGTTGAGGTAGATGAAGGCGTAGTCCCCCTTGCCGTCGGCCACGGCGTAATGCGCCGCCGGGTAGGCCAGCACACGCGTGCCGCCGGTCGGGAAGACCTGCTTGCCGGCCTCGTCGAGGGTTTCCAGCATGGTGTCGGCCAGCTTGCGGCACAGCGCCGTCATGTCGGTTTGCGCTTCGAGGTTGGGTGTATAGAGGATGACGAGGTGCGGCATATCAAATCCGGGTCAGATCGCAATCAGTTGGCGGAGTCAGGCAGCGGCGTGACCGGAAAAATCGCATTGATCTGCCCGGTGCCCGAACTGCCGAAGTAGGGCGTGATGACTTCGGCCGGCGCGTTATAGCTGTCCCAGCCCAGCAGGCCCAGCAGCATGGCGGTGTCGTGCATGTCGCCTTCGCCCCAGCATTTCTCGGCGTACATGGGCAGCATGCCGATGAAGGTTTTCCAGTCGCCGGCTTTCCAGAGCTCGACCACGCGATGGTCCACCTGCTCCAGAAAAGGGCTGTAGACCTTGTGCATGAACTCGGGCGCACGGCCGTTGTCGGCGAAATGATGCGACAGCGAGCCGCTGGCAAACACCGCCACCGTGCCGGCGTACTTTTCCTCGATGGCCTTGCGCACCGCCAGCCCGAAACGGCCTGACTCCTCCAGGTCGTGCCAGTCGCACCAGCCGCTGACACAGACCACCTTGTAGTGCTGGTCAGCGTTCATGTAGCGCATGGGCACCAGCGTGCCGTATTCCAGCTCCAGCGTGGTGTCCGAGTGCGCACGGCTTTTCACGCCCATGGCATTGGCCATGTCCGCCATCAGGTGGCCGAGTTCCGGGTTGCCGGGGTAGGCATACGGCAGGTTCTTGATGAAGTGCGGCAGCTCGTTGCTGGTGTAGACGCCTTCAAACTTTGGCCCGCAGTTGATGTGGTACTCGCTGTTGACCTGCCAGTGCACGTCGAACACCACGATGGTGTCCACGCCGAGCGCGCGGCAGCGGCGGTCGATTTCCTTGTGGCCATTGATGGCGGCGTCGCGGCAGCCGAAGTTGGGACCCGGAAATTCCGACAGGTACATCGACGGGACGTGGGTGATTTTTGCTGCGAGTGCCAGAGTGCCCATTTTTCAGACTCCCCAATGCGGGATGTGATGTGATCCCAGTGACACCGCCACATTTTTGGGCTCACAGAACACTTCGTAGCTCCAGGTGCCGCCCTCGCGCCCGGTACCCGATGCCTTGGTGCCGCCGAAAGGCTGGCGCAAATCACGCACGTTCTGGCTGTTGACGAAACACATGCCGGCCTCCACGGCGGCGGCGACGCGGTGCGCCTTGCCGATGTTTTCGGTCCACACATAACTCGACAAACCATACTGCGTGTCGTTGGCCAGGCGGATCGCGTCGGCCTCGTCCTTGAAGGGGATCAGGCAGGCGACCGGGCCGAAAATTTCTTCCCGAGCGATACGCATCTGGTTGTCGACGTCGGCAAACACGGTGGGCAGCACGTAGTTGCCTTTTTTCACCCGCTCCGGCAGGTCTGGTGTACCGAGGCCGCCGCACAGCAGTGTGGCGCCTTCCTTCGGACCCAGCTCGATGTAGCTGCGTACCTTGGCCAGATGGCCCTGCGAAATCATCGGGCCTATGGTGGTCTTCTCGTCCAGCGGATCTCCCACTGTGATCTTCTTTGCGCGCGCCACGAACTTCGCAACGAAGTCAGCATAAATCGACTGCTGCACCAGGATGCGTGAACCAGCGGTGCAGCGCTCGCCGTTGTTGGAAAAAATCATGAACAGGGCCGCATCGAGCGCGCGCTCAAGGTTGGCGTCGTCAAAAATCACGAAAGGTGATTTGCCGCCCAGCTCCATGCTGAATTTTTTCAGGCCGGCCGCCTGCACGATGCGGTTGCCGGTGGCGGTGGAGCCGGTAAACGAAATCGCGCGCACGTCCGGGTGCCGGCACAGCGGCTCGCCGGCGTCCTTGCCGTAGCCGTGCACGATGTTGAGCACGCCCGGCGGAATGCCGGCTTCCAGCGCCAGCTCGCCCAGGCGCGCCGCCGTCATGGGCGAGAGTTCGCTCATCTTGAGCACCGCGGTGTTGCCAAAAGCCAGGCAGGGCGCGACCTTCCAGGTGGCCGTCATGAAGGGTACGTTCCACGGCGAGATCAGCGCGCAGACACCGGTCGGGTGGTACAGCGTGTAGTTCAGGTGCGTCTCGGTCGGGTAGCTGTGGCCGTCGACCCGTGTGCACATTTCCGCGAAGTAGTAAAAATTGTCGGCCGCGCGCGGGATCAGTTGTTTGCCGGTTTGCGCGATGACCTGGCCGCAATCATTGGTCTCGGTTTGTGCAATCTCCGGCACATGCGCGGCGATCAGGTCGCCGAGTTTGCGGATGATTTTGGCGCGCGCCGGTGCTGCCATGCCGGCCCACGCCGGAAAAGCTTCTTTGGCAGCAGCGACGGCGGCGTTGACCTCGACTTCGCCGCCGGAGGCGACCTCGGCCAGCACCTCCTGCGTGGCGGGGTTGACGGTGTCGAAATAGCTGCTGCCGGCGACGGACTTGCCGTTGATGAGATGGTCGATCTTTTTCATGTCATTCAATGGTGTTGATGAGGCCACCCAAACTGTCGATGCTGGTCACGATGACATCGCCGGGCCGGCAATCGACCACGCCGTCAGGTGTGCCGGTCAGGATCAGGTCGCCGGGCTGCAGCGTCATGAAGCTGCTGAAATATTCGATCAGGAAGTCCACGCCGAAAATCATGTCCTGGGTGTTGCCGGCTTGCGTAACTTTGCCGTTGACGGTGGTTTGCAGTGCCAGCGCCATCGGGTCGGCGATGTCTGCCGCATCGACCAGCCAGGGGCCCAGTGGTGTGCAGGTGTCGCGGTTCTTCACGCGCAGATTCGGTCGGTACCAGTTTTCCAGGTAGTCGCGGATCGCGTAGTCGTTGGCAATGGTGTAGCCGGCGATGAAATCATGCGCGTCGCCGCGCTTCACCTTTTTGGCGGCCCGGCCGATCACGATGGTCAGCTCGCATTCATAGTGCATGAACTGCACTTCGGCCGGCCGACGCGTTAACTGGCGATGCCCGATCAGCGTGCTCTCGCCCTTGATAAAAACCAGCGGCTCTTCGGGTGCCTTGAATTCCAGCTCTTTTGCGTGGTCGGCGTAGTTCAGCCCGAGCGCAAGGATGGTGCGCGGTCGCGGTGTGGGTGCCAGCGGCGGCAGCCAGCTCACCGCGTCTTCGGCGACGAGTTGTCCGCTGTCCAGCAGCAGTTGGCCGTCGCGTTCTGTGGCTGAATGCACCAGGCCTTGATGAACAACACGTGCGTGTTTCATGTGGCCTCCCCAACCAGCGTGTTGCTCAATGTGCTGAAACCGGGTCCTGTGATGTCAATGCGGTCGCCCACTTGGGCCAGTGGCCGACCGGCGCCACAGCCCAGCATCAGCACATCGCCGGGCTGCAGGGTCATGAACTCGCCAACATCCGCCAGAAGTTGCGCGGCGGGGCGCACCAGCTGCGAGAAATCCACGCGCTGCCTGAGTTCACCGTTGATGCGCACTTCCAGCACAAAGCCGGAGGGGGCGCCGGCCTTTTCCGCCGGCAGCATGTATTCACCGATGCCGAGAAAGCCGTCCAGGCATTTGAACTTGACGGGCGGGCGGAAAAAGCTGGCATGGGGGATCGACAAGTCGTTCATCAGCACGTAGCCACCCACCTGGCTGTGGTCGCCAATCACCATGGCAATGGTGGCGCCGATCTCGACCTCGGGCACATGGGCTGGCACAGCAATCGCCGCGCCGTGAGCGCTCCAGGTGTTGGCCGGCTTCACGTACAGCACCGGGGCTTTGGGTGGCGCCTTGTAGGGTGGCTGGTTCATTTGCGACGCCAGGGACTCAATTTCGTTTTTGAAATTGAGCAACACCCCGTACACGGTCCCTTCAGGCATCCAGCTCATGGCTGCTCCAGTTCGATCACTTTGTCGAGCAACTCGTAAAGTTGCGACAGCTTCTGCTTGCCCAGGGACTGCTCCATCCAGGCGTAGTGCGCTTCTATGGTTTGCGACAGGGTGTTGACCAGTTGCATGCCCTTGTCGGTGGCTTCGACCACGGTGCGGCGCTGGTCGGCCGGATCACGTGCACGCCGGATCAGGCCGTCGCGTTCCATGCGGCTGAGCACGCCCGTCAGGCTGGGGCCGAGGATGAAGGCCTCGCGCGCCACCTTGCCGGTTTCCACCATGCCGTGTTCGCCCAGCACCCGCAGCACACGCCACTGCTGGTCGCTCAGCGCATGTTCCCGCAGTTGCGGCCGCGTATGGGCCATGACCGACTCGCGCGCCTGCAGCAGCAGGCGGGGCAAATTGCGGTGGATAAAGGGTGTGGTCATGCGGCGCTGATCATTTATTTAACATGTTAAATGAAAATGCGTCTAGCCGCTGATTGGGATGCGCCGGGACTTACCCGTACTGTGTATAAATACAGTAATATCCGGCATGGCCAAAGACAAGACGATTTACAGCTGCACCGAATGCGGCGGAACCAACCCCAAGTGGCTGGGCAAATGCCCGCATTGCGGTGCCTGGAACACCTTGATCGAATCGGCCGCCGAAAGCACCTCACCCGTCAAAAACCGTTTTGCCTCGCTGGCCAAACCCTCGGAAGTCGCCACCCTCGCCGACATTGAAGCGACCGACATGGCGCGCACGCCCACCGGCCACGAGGAGCTGGACCGCGTGCTGGGCGGCGGCATCGTCGAAGGCGGCGTGGTGCTGATTGGCGGCGACCCCGGCATCGGCAAATCGACCTTGCTGCTGCAGGCACTCGATTCGCTGCAACGTGCCGGACTCGACACGCTCTACGTGACCGGCGAGGAAAGCGGTGCCCAGGTCGCGCTGCGCTCACGCCGGCTGGGACTGGACGGCTCGCAAGTCAAGGTGCTGGCGGAAATCCAGCTCGAAAAAATTCTCGCCACGCTGGAAGCCACGCGTCCTGCGGTGGCGGTCATCGACTCGATCCAGACCGTGTATTCCGACCAGCTCACCTCCGCGCCGGGCTCAGTAGCCCAGGTGCGCGAGTGCGCCGCCCACCTGACGCGTGCAGCCAAGTCCAGCGGCGTCTGCATCATCCTGGTCGGCCACGTCACCAAGGAAGGCGCGCTGGCCGGCCCGCGTGTGCTCGAACACATGGTCGACACCGTGCTGTACTTTGAAGGTGACACCCATTCGAGCTTTCGCCTGGTGCGCGCGATCAAGAACCGTTTCGGCGCGGTCAACGAGATCGGCGTGTTCGCCATGACCGAAAAAGGCCTCAAGGGCGTGACGAATCCCAGCGCCATTTTTCTGAGCCAGCACAGCGAGCCGGTACCGGGCAGTTGTGTGCTGGTCACGCTCGAAGGCACACGGCCCATGCTGGTCGAAATCCAGGCGCTGGTTGACAGCGGCGGCCCGAGTCCGCGCCGGCTGTCGGTGGGCCTGGACCGGGACCGGCTGGCCATGCTGCTGGCGGTGCTGCACCGACACGCCGGCATCGCCTGCATGGACCAGGACGTGTTTGTCAACGCGGTCGGCGGCGTGCGCATCAGCGAGCCTGCGGCCGATCTGTCGGTGATGCTGGCGATCACCTCCAGCCTGCGCGGCAAGCCGCTGCCCAAGGGCTTTATCGCTTTCGGCGAGGTCGGGCTGGCTGGTGAAGTGCGCCCCGCGCCGCGCGGCCAGGAGCGCCTGAAGGAAGCGGCCAAGCTGGGCTTCAGCGTCGCCGTGGTACCCAAAGCCAATGCGCCCAAAAAACCCATCGAGGGCCTGACCATCCATGCGGTGGAGCGGGTCGAGCAGGCGATTGACCTGGTGCGCAGCCTGGCCTGAGGCCTTGGCAGGGGCTTTGATTTGCTATTAAATAAATAGCTGTTCACGCAGGCTGTG
>JAZKIE010000188.1:0-9100 GCA_040385025.1 Pseudomonadota bacterium
CGAGCGCCCCGAGGCGCCCGCCATGCGCGAGAAGGAATATGGCATCTGGCAAGCGCACAGCTGGGCGGCCATGGCCACGCTGGTGGAGCACATTGCCTGCGGCCTGCACCAGGCCGGGCTGCAGCGCGGCGAACACATGGTGGTCATAGGCGCCAACCGTCCCCGCCTGTACGCCACCATGCTGGCGGCCCAGTCGCTGGGCGCAATTGCCGTGCCGCTGTACCAGGACGCGGTGGGCGCCGAATGTGTGTTCCCCATCACCAACGCCGAGGTGCGTTTTGCCATGGTTGAGGACCAGGAGCAGGTCGACAAGCTGCTGGAGATCCGCGAGCAGTG
This sequence comes from Pseudomonadota bacterium, assembly GCA_040385025.1. Classification (GTDB taxonomy): domain Bacteria; phylum Pseudomonadota; class Gammaproteobacteria; order Burkholderiales; family Burkholderiaceae_C; genus Polaromonas. Next base: position 337 of record JAZKIE010000188.1, read on the forward strand.
CCCGCGGCTCACCAACATCATTTTTGACGACCCGCGCGGCCTGCGCAATTACCAGGAACCCGGCCTGGTCGCGCTGGACGCGCTGATCGCCGCGGGCCAGACTTTCGCCGGCCGGCAGCCCGATTTTTTCAGGGCGCAAGTCGACAGCACGCAACCCGATGACGTGGCGGCGATGTTTTTCACCTCGGGAACCACCGGCAACCCCAAGGGCGTGGTGCACACCCACAACACCCTGCTGGACCGTGCCCAGGCCGGCGCCGAATTCGACAAGCTCACGCACAGCGAGGAAGTGCTGGCCTACCTGCCCCCGGCATGGGTGGGCCAGAACATCTTCAGCTACGCGCAGTGGCTGGCTTGCGGCTACGTGGTCAACTGTCCTGAAAACGCCAGCACCGTCACCATCGACCTCAAGGAGGTCGGCCCGACCTATTACTTCGCGCCGCCGCGGGTGTTCGAAAGCCTCCTGACCAGCGTGATGATCCGCATGGAAGACGCCGGCGCGATCAAGCGCCGGATGTTCCACTTCTTCATGGACGTGGCCAAACGGGTCGGACCAGCGCTGATGGACGGCCAGCCCGTGGGCGCTGGCGACAAGGTGCTTTACGCGATCGGGCAGGTCATGGCCTATGGCCCGCTGCGCAACAACCTCGGTTTTTCGCGCGTGCGCGTGGCCTACACCGCGGGTGAGGCCATCGGCCCTGACCTGTTCACCTTTTACCGCTCCATCGGCATCAATCTCAAGCAGTTGTACGGCTCGACCGAGACCGCTGTGTTTGTCTGCCTGCAACCCGACAACCAGGCGCGTGCCGACACGGTCGGCGTGCCGATCCGGGGGGTGGAGATCAAAGTTGCCGACAACGGTGAAATCCTCGTCAAATCGGCCGGCTTGCTCAAGGGCTATTACAAAAACCCCGAGGCCACGGCCGAGGTGCTGACCGCCGATGGCTGGTACCACACCAGCGATGCCGGCTTCATCGACGCTGCCGGCCACCTGAAGATCATCGACCGCGTCAAAGACGTGGGCCGCATCAAGGGCGGCGCCAATGACGGCGCCATGTTCGCGCCCAAGTATGTAGAGAACAAACTCAAGTTTTTCCCGCACATCAAGGAAGTGGTGGCCTACGGCGACGGCCGCGAAAAAGTGTGCGTGATGCTCAACATCGATTTTGACGCGGTCGGCAATTGGGCCGAGCGGCGCAACCTGCCCTATGCCGGCTACACCGACCTGGCGCAAAAGCCCGAGGTGTACCAGCTCATCAAGGAATGTGTGGAGAAGGTCAATGCGGACCTGAGCGTCGATACGCTGCTGGCCGGCTCGCAAATCAGCCGCTTCCTGGTGCTGCACAAGGAGCTCGATGCCGACGACGGCGAGCTGACCCGGACCAACAAGGTGCGCCGCGGCTTTATCGCCGACAAATACCAGCCCCTGGTTGATGCGCTGTACAGCGGCAAGTCCGAGCAGTTCATTGAAACCGTGGTCAAGTTTGAGGATGGCCGCAGCGGCAGCGTCAGCGCCACATTGAAGATCAGCGATACGCAAACATTCGCCCCAGTGAAAGCCGCAGCATGAGCAAGAAGATTGGCGACGTCATCCTTGACGTGAACAACATCTCCCTGAGCTTCGGTGGCGTCAAGGCCCTGGCCGACATTTCCTTCAATGTGAAGGAGCACGAGATCCGCGCCATCATTGGCCCCAACGGCGCCGGCAAAAGTTCCATGCTCAATTGCATCAACGGCGTCTACACGCCGCAGCAGGGCTCCATCACTTTCCGCGGCCAGACCTTCAAACACATGAACAGCCACCAAGTGGCCGTCATGGGCGTCGCGCGCACCTTTCAGAACCTGGCGCTGTTCAAGGGCATGAGCGTGCTCGACAACATCATGTCTGGCCGGAACCTGAAGATCAAAAGCAATCTGCTGCTGCAGGCGCTGCGCATAGGTCCAGCCGAAAGAGAAGAATTTCAACACCGCGAGGCGGTGGAAAAAATCATCGACTTCCTGGAAATCCAGGCTTACCGCAAAACCCCGGTCGGCCAACTCCCCTACGGCCTGCAAAAACGCGTTGACCTGGGCCGCGCGCTGGCGATGGAGCCGCAGGTGCTGCTGCTCGACGAGCCCATGGCCGGCATGAACGTCGAGGAAAAGCAGGACATGTGCCGCTTCGTGCTCGATGTCAATGACGAGTTCGGCACCACGGTGGTGTTGATCGAACACGACATGGGTGTGGTGATGGACATTTCCGACCGAGTTGTGGTGCTGGACTACGGCAAGAAAATTGGCGATGGCACACCTGACGAAGTGCGCAATAACCCCGAAGTGATCAAAGCCTATCTCGGCGTGGAGCATTAAGCTGATGGCATTCTTTCTGGAAACCCTTCTTGGTGGCCTGATGGCCGGCATGCTGTATTCCCTGGTGGCGCTGGGCTTTGTCCTGATCTTCAAGGCCTCGGGTGTGTTCAATTTCGCGCAGGGCGCGATGGTGCTGTTTGCCGCGTTGGCGATGGCCCGCTTTGCGGAGTGGATTCCCCAGTGGCTGGGCTTTCAAAACCTGTTGCTGGCCAACCTGATTGCTTTTGTTGTCGCGGCTTTCATCATGTTTGCCGTGGCCTGGGTGATTGAACGACTGGTGCTGCGTCACTTGGTCAATCAGGAAGGCACTACCCTGCTCATGGCCACGCTGGGCATCGGATATTTTCTCGATGGTCTCGGGCAGTCGCTGTTTGGCAGCGCCATCTACAAAATTGACATCGGCATGCCCAAAGAACCCGTCCTTGCCTTCCCCTCAGTGTTTGAGGGTGGCCTGTTGATCAACAAGGAAGACCTTTACGCGGCGCTGATTGCAGCTATGTTGGTCACACTGCTCAGTGTGTTTTTTCAGAAAACTTCCACCGGCCGGGCGCTGCGCGCGGTGGCCGACGATCATCAGGCCGCGCAATCCATTGGTATTCCGCTGAACCGCATCTGGGTCATCGTCTGGTGCGTGGCTGGCGTGGTGGCGCTGGTGGCCGGAATGATCTGGGGCAGCAAGCTGGGGGTGCAGTTCTCGCTGACCACCGTCGCGTTGCGCGCACTGCCGGTCGTAATTCTTGGGGGCCTGACCTCCGTGCCGGGCGCCATTATCGGCGGACTGATCATCGGGGTGGGGGAGAAACTGTCCGAGGTTTTTCTCGGTCCTTACGTGGGAGGCGGTATAGAAATTTGGTTCGCCTACGTATTGGCTTTGGTGTTCTTGATGTTTCGTCCGCAGGGACTGTTTGGCGAAAAAATTATTGATCGCGTTTGACTCATTCACTCGTCAAGAAAAATACCATGTTCTACAGAGAAAACGGCCAATTCAAAGGCAGCTACCGGGCAGACAGCCAAATTTTCCCGATCACGCAGGACCGGCTGGGCATGCTCATCCTGTTTGTCATTGCGGTGGTGGGCATTCCGTTGCTCGCCGACGAATACATGCTGCGGGCGATTTTTATTCCCTTTGTCATCCTGTCGCTGGCTGCGCTGGGCGTCAACATCTTGGTTGGTTACTGCGGCCAAATCTCCCTGGGTTCGGGGGCCTTCATGGCGGTGGGGGCCTATGCGGCCTACAACTGTTATGTGCGTATTGACGGTATGCCGCTGATTGCCGCCTTGCTGCTGGGCGGCTTCTTTGCCACGCTCCTGGGGCTGTTCTTCGGAGTTCCCAGTCTGCGCGTGAAGGGCTTGTATCTGGCGGTCACGACGCTGGCCGCCCAGTTCTTCTGCGACTGGGCTTTTCTGCGGGTCAGTTGGTTCACCAACAACAGTTCATCCGGCTCGGTCGCGGTTTCAGATCTCAGTCTGATGGGCTGGCCCATCACCTCGCCCGCCAGCAAGTACCTTTTTTGCCTCGGGTTTCTGATCGTGTTCGGACTGATGGCCAAAAACCTGGTACGCGGGGCCATAGGCCGGGAGTGGATGGCGATCCGGGATATGGACGTTGCTGCCGCAGTGATCGGGATTCGACCGATGTACGCCAAATTGAGTGCCTTCGCGGTCAGCTCCTTCATCGTCGGCGTGGCTGGCGGCTTGTGGGGCTTTGTCCACCTCGGTTCGTGGGAGCCCGCAGCGTTTTCGATCGACCGGTCGTTTCAACTCTTGTTCATGGTGATCATTGGCGGCATGGGCTCCATCATGGGCAGCTTTTTTGGGGCGGCGTTTATTGTTGTTTTGCCGATTTTTCTGAACCAGTTTTTGCCGGCTCTCGGCACTCTGGTCGGCGTTGACATTTCTACTGCCGCGGTTGCACACGCGGAAATCATGATTTTTGGTGCACTGATTATCTGGTTTTTGATTGTCGAGCCCCACGGTCTTGCCAAGCTGTGGAGCGTGGGTAAACAAAAGATGCGTTTGTGGCCATTTCCACATTGATCACCCTGCTCACCCCTTAGTTTTCGTTCGTTAACCACTGGCATTTCTGATGCCAAATTCAAGGAGACAGGCATGAAAGTTCGCAACCTCGTTCTGGCCAGCGTGCTGGCCACCCTTGGCACCGGGGCCTTCGCCCAAGCCAAGGAGCAGTTTTTCCCGGTGCTGACTGGGCGCACGGGTCCAGTGGCGCCCAATGCCACACCCTGGGCCAACGGACACAATGACTACATGAAGCTGGTCAATGCGCGCGGCGGCATCAATGGCGTCAAGACACTGATAGAAGAATGCGAAACCGCTTACGCCACAGACCGCGGCGTGGAGTGTTACGAGCGCCTCAAGGGTAAACACGGCGGCGCTACCGTCTTCCAGCCCCTGTCCACCGGCATTACCTTTGCACTGACCGAAAAAGTCCCGGCCGACAAGATCCCGATGATCACCTCCGGCTATGGCCGCAGCGATTCGGCCGATGGCGGCGTTTTCAAATGGAACTTTCCGCTGATTGGCCATTACTGGGTTGCCGGAGACACGGTACTCCAGCATATTGGCAAACAGGCCGGCGGCATGGACAAGCTCAAGGGCAAAAAAATTGGCGTCGGTTACCACGACAGCCCTTTCGGCAAGGAACTGCTGCCCATCCTGCAGGAGCGCGCGGCGCAATACGGCTTCACCCTGCAACTGCTGCCAATCGCCGCCCCCGGCGTAGAGCAAAAAGCCACCTGGCTGCAGGTCAGAAGGGATCAGCCTGACTACGTGATTTTGCAGACCTGGGGCGTGATGACTCCCACTGCCATCAAGGAAGCTCAGGCCGTTGGTTATCCGCGTGAAAAAATGTTCGGTACCTGGTGGTCTGGCGCAGAGCCTGATCTGAAGGACATCGGTCAGGGTGCCAAAGGCTACAGCGCCGTGATGATGCAACACGGCGCCGAGCCACAGGCTGCCGTTGTCAAAGACATTCTCGAAAAGGTGCATGCCAAAGGCCAGGGAACCGGTCCCAAGGATGAAGTGGGCAGCGTGCTGTACATGCGCGGCGTGGTGGGCGCCCTGCTGGCCACCGAAGGTGTACGTGCGGCGCAGGATCGCTTTGGCAAAGGCAAGGTCGTCACTGGTGAGCAGGCACGCTGGGGTTATGAAAACCTGAACCTGACCCAGGCCAAGCTGGACGCCCTCGGTTTCAAGGGTGTGATGCGTCCGGTTTCGACCAACTGCGTGGACCACATGGGCTCTGCATGGGCGCGTGTGCACCAGTGGGACGGCGGCAAGTTTGTCTGGACCTCAGACTGGCTGCAGGCTGACGAGCAAGTCATCCGCCCCCTGGTGAAAAATTCTGCCGACAAATACGCCACCGAGAAAAAACTGACGCGGCGCGCGGCTGCGGATTGCCAGTCCTGACATTTTGAGAACCTCCCTTCCGTCCGGCAGGCGGAAGGGAAGCGGCTCCCCCGAGCCGCCAAACGCCAGCGCTTCGAGACCTCTTGCAGCGCTGCCGTTTGGCTCCAATCAAGCAGAAACACCGTATGGAAAAACCCAACATTGCCAACGATATCGTCCTGAACGTCAATGGAATTGAAGTCATCTACAACCACGTCATCCTGGTGCTAAAGGGTGTGTCCCTGAACGTCCCTGAAGGAAAGATTGTGGCTATCCTGGGCGGTAATGGCGCGGGAAAGACCACCACACTGCGGGCTGTCTCCAACCTGCTGAGCGGCGAGCGCGGCGCCGTGACCAAGGGGTCGATCGAGCTGCGCGGTGAGCGCATCGAAAACCTGTCGCCGTCTGACCTGGTGCAGCGCGGTGTGGTTCAGGTGATGGAAGGCCGCCACTGCTTTGCCCACCTGACGATTGAAGAAAATCTGCTGACCGGCGGCTACACCCGCAAGAGCAAGTCCGAAGTGGCGGCCAATCTTGAAAAGGTCTACAACTACTTCCCGCGCCTGAAAACACGCCGTACTTCGCAGGCAGCCTACACCTCCGGCGGCGAGCAGCAGATGTGCGCGATTGGCCGGGCGCTGATGGCCAGCCCCACCATGGTGCTGCTGGACGAACCCTCGATGGGCCTGGCGCCGCAGATTGTCGAGGAGGTGTTCAACATCGTGAAAGACCTCAACCAGAAGGAAAAGGTCACCTTTCTGCTGGCAGAGCAGAACACCAACATGGCCCTGAAATACGCCGACTACGGCTACATCATGGAAAGCGGACGGGTGGTGATGGACGGCCAGGCCAACGATCTGGCCAACAACGAGGACGTCAAGGAGTTTTACCTCGGCGTGGGCGGTGGCGAGCGCAAGAGCTTCAAGGATGTGAAAAGTTACAAACGCCGCAAACGCTGGCTGGCTTGAGGGGGCCCCATGACAAAGTTTTTCGACGTTCTGGAGTCGCGGCCACCGGCGCAGCGCGAGGCCGCGCTGATGGCGGCGCTACCGGGCCAGGTGGCGCACGCGCAACAAGCTGCACCGGCATATTCCGCCTTGCTGGCTGGCGTCGATGCCGCCGCCATTTCCAGCCGTAGCGCGCTGGCGCACCTGCCCGTCACGCGCAAGCATGGGCTGTTCGATTTGCAGAAGGCGGGCCGGCCCGGTGATTGGTTCGGCGGCTTCTCTACCTTGCTGCGCGGGCCGGGGATGCCGCGCGTGTTTTCCTCGCCCGGACCGATCTACGAGCCCGAAGGCGCAGCCAGGGATTACTGGCGCACCGGCCGGGCCATGTACGCTGCGGGATTTCGCGCGGGCGACCTGGCGCACAACGCCTTCAGCTACCACATGACGCCCGGCGCGTTCATCATGGAGTCGGGCTTGCATGCGGTCGGCTGCACGGTGTTCCCGGCTGGCGTCGGCCAGACCGAACAACAACTGCAGGCCATTGCCGAACTCCGGCCCGACGGCTATACCGGCACACCCAGCTTTCTGCGCATCCTGGTGGAAAAAGCACTTGAGACCGGCAGCGACATCTCCAGCATCCGCAAGGGCCTGGTCGGCGGCGAAGCCTTTACGCCGAGTTTGCGCGACTGGTTTTCAGAGCGCGGCATGGCCATCTACCAAAGTTATGCGACCGCCGATCTGGGGCTGATCGCCTACGAAACCGAAGCGCGCGAAGGCCTGGTTCTGGACGAAGGCGTGATTGTCGAAATCGTCCGCCCCGGCACGGGCGACCCGGTCCCCGAAGGCGAGGTCGGTGAACTGGTGGTCACCACCTTGAACCCCGGCTATCCGCTGATCCGTTTCGGTACCGGCGATCTCTCGGCCATGCTGGCGGGCACCTGCCCGACCGGGCGCACCAACATGCGCATCAAGGGCTGGATGGGCCGGGCCGACCAGACCACCAAGATCCGGGGCATGTTTGTGCATCCCGGCCAGGTGGCAGACATCGCCAGGCGTTTCCCCGAAGTGCTGAAGGCCCGGCTTGTCGTGAGCGGCGAGATGGCCAACGACAGCATGACGCTCAAGGTCGAGACTTCCTCGCTGCCGCAAGGGCTGGAAAGCCGCATCAGCGAGGCCATACGCGACATCACCAAACTGCGTGGCGATGTGCAGCTCATGGCGCCGGGCAGCCTGCCCAATGACGGCAAGGTCATCGAAGACGCACGCAGCTACAAATAGCCCCACGCTGGTCGCTGCGCCTGTCTGCGGGCCGGAGAGCCGGACCCGCGGCCCTTGCTGGCAAAGACAAAAGGCTGCCCCATCAGGGTGCTGAGTGCTTGCCCTTACGTAGTTCCCGCGATGGACAGCGGCTTTCGGCTTTGTAAACTGGGCGGGTAACTCAAAGGAGACTCTCATGAAACGCCTGCTCGTTCTCGCCCTGGCCGCGACATCCCTCTTTGCCCATGCGCAAACCTATCCCGGCACCAAGCCTATTTCCATCGTTGTTCCGTTTGCAGCCGGCGGCCCGACCGACCGCGTGGCACGCGACCTGGCCGAAGCCATGCGCAAGGCCATGGGCGGCACCGCCAACTTCGTGGTGGAAAACGTCAACGGCGCCGGCGGCACCATTGGCGCGACCAAGGTCGCCAAGGCCAACCCGGACGGCTACACACTGTTGCTGCACCACATCGGCATGGCCTCGGCACCCGCGCTGTACCGCAAACTGCAGTACAAGCCACTGGAAGACTTCGAATACCTTGGCATGATCAATGAAGTGCCGATGACCCTGATCGGCAAGCCCCAGTTGCCGGCCAACACCTACCGCGACTTTGAAAACTACATCAAGGCCAACTCTGGCAAGCTCAACATTGCCCACGCCGGTCTCGGTTCTGCCTCCCACCTGTGCGGCCTGATGTGGCAGTCGGCGATCAATGCCAAGGAAGCCATGACCACCATTCCTTTTGGCGGTACCGGCCCGGCAATGAATGCGCTGGTCGGCGGCCAGGTTGACCTGATGTGCGACC
>JAZKIE010000189.1:0-4452 GCA_040385025.1 Pseudomonadota bacterium
GCCAGCGCCTCCTGCACCTGGTCGACCAGGATCAGGCACAGGTCGCCGGGCTGCAGGCGCTCAAGGGCGGTGTCGATGGCGACGAATTCGCCACGGATTTCGTCGATGCGGGTGGTGCGGGATGCACCGGCCAGGCCTTCACGCAGCAGTGCCATCACCTCGCCATCGGCACGGCCGCGCTGGGCCGCGTCCTGGTACAGCAGCACGTCGTCGAAGGCTTTGCCGAGAATGATGGTCTGGTCGCGGATGTCGCTGTCGCGGCGGTCGCCGGCGCCGGAGATGACGACGCTGCGGCGCTGCCCCTTGCTGGCCGGCATGGTGTCCACGGCGGCCACCAGTGCACGCATGGCATCGGGGTTGTGGCCGTAGTCGGCGATCACGGTGGCGCCCTTGTAGTCCATGACGTTGAAGCGGCCGGGTGCGTTGTGCGCATCGCTGACGAAGCTGGCCAGGCCGCTTTTGAGGGTTTCCCACTTGAGGCCAACGGCCCAGGCCGCAGCCAGCGCGGCCATGACGTTTTCAACCTGGAAGCCGATGCTTCCGCCGCGCGTCAGCGGGATGTGCTGCAGCGACACGCGTTCGCGCCAGGCGCCTTCGGCGGCGACGATGGTATTGCCGTCCACATACACCGTGCGTTTGCCCTGGGCCCGGTGGGTGGCCATCAAGGGGTGATGCCGGTCGGCGGCGAAAAAGATCACGTTGCCGGGGCAGGTCGGCGCCATGGCCGCCACAATCGGGTCGGCGGCATTGAGCACCGCGTAACCGGTGGGCGCCACGTTTTGCACGATCACACGCTTGAGCACCGCCAGGTCTTCGACCGTGGTGATGTAGTTCAGGCCGAGGTGGTCGCCGCTGCCGACATTGGTGACCACCGCCACCTGGCAGCGGTCAAAGCCCAGGCCTTCACGCAGCACACCGCCGCGCGCCACTTCAAACACGGCGGCGTCCACGTCGGGATGCATCAGGACATTGCGCGCGCTTTTCGGGCCGCTGCAGTCGCCGCTGTCGGTTTGCCGGCCATCCACGTACACGCCATCGGTGTTGGTCATGCCGCAGCGCAGGCCGCTGGCCGTCAACAGGTGCGCAATGAGGCGCGTCACCGTCGTCTTGCCGTTGGTGCCGGTCACGGCCACCACCGGCACGCGGCCGTCGTCGCCATGGGCAAACAGCTCGTTGATCATTGCGCCGCCGACAGCGCGGCCCTTGCCATATGACGGCGACAGGTGCATGCGCAGTCCGGGCGCGGCATTGACTTCGACCACGCCGCCGTTTTGCGCCTCCAGCGGGCGCAGCACGCTTTCGCAGACCACGTCCACGCCGCAGATGTGCAGGCCAATCATCTGCGCGGCGGCCACCGCACGCGCGGCAACCTCGGGGTGCACGTCGCCAGTCACGTCGGTGGCGGTGCCGCCGGTGCTCAGGTTGGCGTTGTTGCGCAGGATAACGCGGCGCCCGCGCGCGGGAATCGACTCCGGCGTCAGGTCCTGGACCGCCAGGCGGGACACGGCGATTTCGTCAAAACGGATCTTGGTCAGCGAGGTGGCATGGCCTTCGCCACGGCGCGGGTCCTGATTCACGATGTCGACCAGCTCGCGCACCGTATGCAAGCCGTCACCCAGCACCTGGGGCGGTTCGCGCCGCGAGGCGGCCACCAGCTTGTTGCCGACGACGAGCAGGCGGAAGTCATTGCCAGGCAGAAATTTTTCGACCATCACGTCGCCATGTTCGGCCGCCGCGCGGAAGGCGATGTCGAGGTGGTCGCGCGTCACGATGTTGACGGTCACGCCCTTGCCCTGGTTGCCGTCCAGCGGCTTGAGCACCACCGGCAGCCCGATCTGCAGGGCTGCTGCCCAGGCGTCGTCGGGATCGCTAACCGGGCGGCCAGTGGGCACCGGAACGCCCGCGGCCAGCAGCAGTTTTTTGGTCAGGTCCTTGTCCTGGGCAATCGATTCGGACACGGCGCTGGTGGCGTCCAGTTCGGCGGCCTGAATACGGCGCTGGCGCGAGCCCCAGCCGAACTGAACCAGGCTGCCGCGCGTCAGGCGCCGGTAGGGAATGCCGCGGGCCACCGCCGCATCCACAATGGCGCCGGTGCTGGGGCCTATGCGTTCGTCTTCATCAAGCTCGCGCAAGCGGGCAATCGCCACGTCCACGTCGAAGCTGGTTTCATTGAGCGCGGCAAACACCAGCGCCTGGGCCAGTTCCAGCGCGAGCCGGCCAACGGCCTCTTCGCTGTATTCGATGACCGTCTGGTAGACGCCGGGCTCCAGCGTGGCGGCAGTCTGGCTGAACGTGACGGGGCAGCCGGCATTGGCCTGCAGCGCCAGCGCGGCCGACTCCAGCACATGGGCCAGCGACACCGGACCCACATTACCGCCGGGCCGCAAGGCGCCTATGGCCGGAAACAGCGAACGCACGCGCGGCTCGAAGCCGGGCAGCTTGTCGATGGCGCATTCGGCGTCGGTGCAGGTAACAATGGCTTCGAGCGCTGTGTGGCGGCTCCAGAGGTTGGGGCCGCGCAGGGCGCGGATGCGAGAGACGTTCATCGCAGGGTCTTTCCGGGCTGGGCTGGACTGGATTCAAAGGCTTCGATGCCCGCGCCAATCAGGTTGAGGGGGATGCCGAGCGCCCAGGCTGCAGCAATCGCGGCGAGCAGGCTGTCTTCGGAGGTCGGAACGTGGCGGTCCTGCCAGACGGCCAGTTTGTCCAGGCCAGGCAAAAAGACCTCGCTGGTGCCGGTTGCCAGCACCACCTGGCCCTGGCGCATGAAGACCGCGCGGCCGCCGCTGTCCAGGTGGGTGGCAATGGCGGCCAGCGTCGGGTCCAGCGCATAAAAAATCACTTCGCCGTCGCACAGGCCGGCCATGCTGACGATGGCGGGATCGGCGGCGTTGAGCACGGCCACGCCGTCAGGCAGCACCACATCGACCTGCGAGCGCATGACCTTGAACATGGGTTCTTCGTCAAAAATGTCGAACTCGGCGAGCTTGTCCCAGCCGCCCAGGTCGGTGACCACGCCGACCTGGCAGCGGTCATAGGCCAGGCCGGTGCGCAGAATGGTGTGGGCGCTGTTTTCAAACACGGCCGCCTGCACGGCGCGGTTGATCAGCAGGCGCTGGCCGGCTTCCCAGCAGGTGCCGTCGGTTTTGTCCAGGCAGCGTCCATCGACGAACAGGCCATCGCGGCTGGCCAGGCCGGTGTGCCGGCCCGACAGTTGCAGCAGCCAGGCCACCAGGCGCGCAATATTGTGCGTGCCGGCCGAACCGGCCACGCCGACCACGGGAATGCGGCCACTGTGCTCACCTTCCGGCGCTTCGGGAAACAGGTGGTCGCAGATGGCGCGGCCGACCGGACGCGGTGCGCCCTCGGCCGGTTTCAGATGCATCAGCAGGCCGGGGCCGGCATTGACTTCCACAATCGCGCCGCCCTGGGCGTGCAGCGGTTTGGAAATGTCCTGCGCCACAACATCGACACCGGCAATGTCCAGGCCCACGACGCGCGCGGCCAGCGAGACGATGTGATTGACCTCGGGGTGGACTTCATCAGTGCAGTCGATGGACACATTGCCGTTGCGCTGGATCAGCACCTCACGGCCGGCCGCAGGCACGGCGTCGGGACTCAGGCCCTGGCGCTGCAGGTCGAGCTGGATGGCTTCGTCCTTGTCGAGTTCTATCAGTCCGAGCGGGAAGTCTTCCGTGGCGCCGCGGCGCGGGTCGGTGTTGAGCTGGGTTTCGACCAGCCGGGCCACGCTGGCCACGCCGTCACCGCGGATGGAGGCGGTTTCGCCGCGCGCAGCGGCGACGACGCGACCGCCGACGACCAGCAAGCGGTGCTCATGGCCGCGTACAAAGCGCTCGACCATCACGTCGCTGCCCTGGGGCGCGGCGACATGGAAAGCGGCCTCGACTTCTTCCCGTGTCTTGAGGTCCAGCGACACACCACGGCCGTGGTTGCCGTCCGATGGCTTGACAACCACCGGAAGCCCGATGTCCTGGGCAGCTTCCCAGGCGGCTTCGACCGTGTCGACGATTTGACCTTCGGGCACAGGCACGCCGCAGGAGGCGAGCAGGCTTTTGGTCAGGTCCTTGTCACCGGCAATGCCTTCGGCAATCGCGCTGGTGAATTCGGTCTCGGCGGTCCAGATACGGCGCTGGCTGGCGCCGTAGCCGAGCTGCACCAGGTTGCCGTCGTTCAGGCGGATGTGCGGGATGCGGCGTTCGGTGGCGGCGGCGACGATGGCCGCCGTGCTGGGGCCGAGGTAACACTCCTCGACCTTGGCGCGCACGCGGCCGACGGCGGCCTGCAGTTCAGCGTCGGCATAAGGCTCGTGGTGGGCGCCGTTGTTGATGGCGGCCATCAGCAGGCGGTGGCCTTCGACCAGCGCGCTGCGGGCGACCTGCTCGTCACGGGCGCGGAAGACCATGCGGTAGACGCCGCGCTGCGAGGTGCTGC
>JAZKIE010000190.1:0-1639 GCA_040385025.1 Pseudomonadota bacterium
TGTTTGCGGGTGTCATGGCCGTCTGCATGTTCTCGCTCGCCGGTGTGCCGCCCGTGGTTGGCTTCTATGCCAAGCTCGGCGTGCTGCAGGCGCTGGTGTCCTCGCAACACACCACCTACATCTTGCTGGCCGTGTTTGCCGTGATGATGTCGCTGGTCGGCGCCTTCTACTACCTGCGTGTGGTCAAGGTGATGTATTTTGATGCGCCCAACACCGGCATGCCGACTGCCATCGATGCACCGACAGATGCCCGCGTGGTGCTGTCCATCAATGGCGCGCTGGTGCTGCTGCTCGGCCTGATGCCCGGCGGACTCATGACCTTGTGCACCCAGGCGATTGCCAGCGTTGTGAAATCCCTGGGGACCTGAGCCCGCATGACGCAGACTTTTTCGGTGTGGCTGGTGGTGGCGCTGGCCCTGCTGGCAGCCAATCTGCCTTTTATCAGCAACCGGCTGCTCGCAGTTTTCCCCCTGGCCCAGCCCAAGATGCTGGCTGTGCGGCTGGCCGAAATGGTGTTTTGGTACTTCGTGGTTGGCGGCATCGGCTTGTTTCTGGAGCAACGCGCCGGGCAGATCGCGCCGCAGGGCTGGGAGTTTTATGCGATCACTGCCACGCTGTTCATCACCTTTGCCTTTCCCGGCTTTGTGTTCCGCTACCTGTTCAAGCATCGCTGAGCATGGCGACGGCTGATACGCCCTCAGCGCCTCCGGGCAAGGCAGACGACGCTCACCTCAAGGAGCAGACGCTCACCAGCCACGAACTGCTCAAGGGGCATTTTCTGCATGCCTTTCGGGACATCGTGTGTTTGCCAGACGGCAGCGAAGCGTCCCGCGAGTATGTGCGCCACCCCGGCGCGGTGATGGTTGTTGCCCAGCTTGATGACGGCCGCCTGGTGCTCGAACGCCAGTACCGCTACCCGGTGCAGTCGGTGATGGTCGAATTCCCCGCCGGCAAGCTCGAAGCCGGCGAAGACTCTCTGGCCTGTGCAGAGCGCGAACTGCTGGAAGAAACCGGTTACACCGCGCGGCGTTGGGCCCGCGCCGGCGTGATGCACCCGGTGATTTCCTACTCCACAGAATTTATCGATATCTGGTTTGCCAGCGGCCTGACTGCTGGTGAGCGCCAGCTCGATGCCGGTGAATTTCTCGACGTCTTCACCGCCAGCCCGGCCGAGCTGCTGCAGTGGTGCCGCGATGGCCGTGTCACCGACGGCAAGACCCTGACGGGTGCGCTCTGGCTGCAAAACGTCTTGTCGGGCGCATGGGTTCTGGACTGGCAGGACAGCGGCGGCCCGGACACGGCCCGATAATCAGCGTATGAAAGTCCTCAACCTCCAGTGTTCGCACCAGCACGCCTTTGAAGGCTGGTTTGCATCGGAAGACGATTTTCAGGGTCAACTGACGCGTGGTCTGGTGACTTGCCCGCTGTGCGCCGATCCGGATATTCAGAAAATGCCGAGTGCGCCGCGTCTGAACTTCGGCGCGACCACTTCCGCGGCTTCGACTTCGCGGGAAGTGTCTGTGCCGGTTGCTGCCACCGCCGGCAACCAGGAGGTGCTCGCTCCAGGCGGCGCCGCCGGCCAGGCTGAGTTTTTGAGGGCATTGCGCCACGTCCTTGCCAACACCGAAGACGTGGGCGG
>JAZKIE010000191.1:0-1839 GCA_040385025.1 Pseudomonadota bacterium
TCGTGCGGCACCTGCACCAGGTAGTCCAGGCTGCGCGGGGTTTTGTCCAGCGCGTTCATGTACTGCGGAAAACTTTCCCAGTCCCAGCGTATGCCCTCGTGCAGCGCCGCGCCGGGAATGTCTTCCACACCTTCCATGAGCTTGATCAGGTCATCCTGGTGGCCGGGTCGCACCGGCGCAAAACCGACACCGCAGTTGCCCATCACCAGCGTGGTGACGCCGTGATAGATGCTGGGTGTGAAGTTGGCATCCCAGGTGACCTGGCCGTCGTAGTGGGTGTGGATGTCGACAAAACCAGGGGTGAGCCAGAGGCCGTGAGCGTCCACGGTTTCGCGTGCGGCGCCGGTGATTTTTCCAACTTCGACAATGCGGCCGTCGCGCACGCCGACGTCGGCGACAAAGGGCTCCGCGCCGGTACCGTCGACAACGGTAGCGCCTTGAATGAGCAAATCAAGCATCTTTTCTTCTCCACCAATAAGCCAGGGACAGGCCGCTCACGATGTGCCAGATGCCCCACAGGCTGGCCAGCGTGACCATGCCCAGGTCGCTGCCAAACTGCACCCCGATGATGCCCAGCGCCAGCCCCGAATTTTGCATGCCGCCTTCGATCATCACGGCGCGGCGGTCTTTTTCGCTGACCCGCATCACCATGCTGGTGGCCCAGCCGAAGAACAGGCCGCAGGCGTTGTGCAATACCACGATCATCAGCGTCGGCAACAGGCCCAGCGTCAGCAACTGGCGCTCCTTGATCAGGCCGGCCACGATGAACAGCAACAGGCAGATCACGGCGAAATTTCCCAGCGGCTTGCGGATGCGCGCAGTGATCGCCGGCAGCTTGTGCGAAAACAGCAGGCCCAGCGTCATGGGCACAGCCAGCAAGAGCAGCAGGCTCAGCCAGATGCCGGAGGGATCGATGCTCAGTTCGCGCATCCAGGCCGCCGTGCCGGGGTTGGTGGCAATCATCCAGCTGAAGTTGAAGGGCGTGGCCACCAGCGCAATCACGCTGGCCACGGCCGACACGCTGACCGACAGCGCGGTGTTGCCGCGCCCCAGGTGGGTGATCACATTGCTCAGGCTGCCGCCGGGGCAGGCCGCCACCAGAATCATCGCGGCCTCGATATTGGGCGGCAGGTCCAGCAGCAAGGTGGCGGCCCAGGTGCCGACCGGCAGCAGGATGAACTGCGGAATCAGGCCGCAGATGACCGCCCGGGGCGTCTGTGCCACGCGTTTGAAGTCGTCAATACGCAGTTCGAGGGCGACCGAAAAAACCATGGTCGCCAGGACCAGCGTCAGGATCAGTTGTTGTGTTGTCATGTACTTTCCTTGCGCTTTGAGGGTAAACCGGACAAAGCTCCGTAAAATCAAGGGTTTTCGCGGGTTCAGGCCTGCCTCGTCTTTCCATTCTGGCCCTGCATCGCCGCACACCCTATCTATGTTGACCTTTCAGCAAATCATCTTGAAGCTCCAGTCCTACTGGGACGCGCAGGGCTGCGCGCTTTTGCAGCCCTATGACATGGAAGTCGGCGCCGGCACCTCCCACACCGCCACGTTTTTGCGCGCGTTGGGCCCCGAGCCCTGGAAGGCGGCCTATGTGCAGCCCAGCCGCCGGCCGAAAGACGGCCGCTACGGCGAGAACCCGAACCGCCTGCAGCACTATTACCAGTACCAGGTGGTGCTCAAGCCGGCCCCCAGCAACATCCTGGAGCTCTACCTCGGGTCGCTGGAGGCGCTGGGTTTCGATTTGAAAAAGAACGACATCCGTTTTGTCGAGGACGACTGGGAGAACCCGACGCTGGGCGCCTGGGGCCTGGGCTGGGAAGTCTGGCTCAACGGCATGGA
>JAZKIE010000192.1:0-11826 GCA_040385025.1 Pseudomonadota bacterium
GCAAGGGCGTGCCGCACGACCAGTTCGACGGCCGGCCGGTCATCGGCATCTGCAATACCTTCAGTGAACTGACGCCCTGCAACTCGCACTTCCGCACGATTGCCGAGCAGGTCAAGATCGGCGTCTACGAGGCGGGCGGCTTCCCGCTGGAATTCCCTGTCATGTCGCTGGGCGAAACCCTCCTGCGTCCGACCGCCATGCTGTACCGCAACCTGGCCAGCATGGACGTCGAGGAAAGCATTCGCGGCAACCCGATCGACGGCGTGGTGCTGCTGATGGGCTGCGACAAGACCACACCGTCGCTGGTCATGGGTGCGGCCAGCGTGGACCTGCCCACCGTCGGCGTCAGCGGCGGTCCCATGCTCAGCGGCAAATGGCGCGGCCAGGAGCTCGGCTCGGGCACCGGCGTCTGGAGCATGAGCGAGCAGGTGCGCGCCGGCACGCTCAAACTCGCCGACTTTTTTGAAGCCGAAAGCTGCATGCACCGCAGCCACGGCCACTGCATGACCATGGGCACTGCATCCACCATGGCCAGCATGGTCGAGGCGCTGGGCATAGGCCTGCCGGGCAATGCCGCCTATCCGGCGGTCGATGGCCGGCGCAATGTGCTGGCGCGCATGGCCGGGCGCCGCGCGGTCGAGATGGTGCACGAGGATCTGACGCTCTCGAAGATCCTCACGCGAGAAGCCTTTGAAAACGCCATCAAGACCCTGGCAGCCATCGGCGGCTCGACCAATGCCGTGATCCACCTGATTGCCATGGCCGGACGTATCGGCGTCAAGCTCACAGTGGACGACTTTGACCGCCTTGCCAGCGAGCTGCCCTGCCTGGTCAACCTGCAGCCTTCGGGCAAATTCCTGATGGAAGACTTCTGTTATGCCGGCGGCCTGCCGGTGGTCATGAAGGAGATTGCCCAGCATCTGCACACCGGCGCCATCACCGCGAACGGAAAAACCATAGGCGAGAACATCGCCGACGCACAGAACTACAACACCGAGGTGATCCGGCCGCTGGCCACACCGTTCAAGGACAAGGCCGGCATCGCCGTGCTGCGCGGCAACCTGTCGCCGCGCGGCGCGGTCATCAAGCCCAGCGCCGCCACGCCGGCGCTGATGGTGCACACCGGGCGCGCGGTGGTGTTCGAGAACATCGAGGACTTCCACGCACGCATCGACGACGACAGCCTGGACATCGACGAAACCTGCGTCATGGTGCTCAAGAATTGCGGCCCCAAGGGTTACCCCGGCATGGCCGAGGTCGGCAACATGCCGTTGCCGCCCAAGGTGCTGCGCAAGGGCATCACCGACATGGTGCGCATCAGCGACGCACGCATGAGCGGCACCGCCTACGGCACCGTGGTGCTGCACACTGCGCCCGAAGCCGCCGCTGGCGGGCCGCTGGCCGTCGTCCAGAATGGCGACATGATTGAACTCAATGTGCCCGAGCGCCGCCTGCAGTTGCTGATCAGCGACGAGGAGCTGGCGCGCCGCCTGAGCCTGTGGACGGCGCCGCCGCCGCCGCTGTCCTCGGGTTACTGGAAGCTCTACGTGGACCATGTGCTGCAGGCCGACCAGGGCGTGGACCTGGACTTTCTGGTCGGCAAACGCGGTGCCTTTGTGCCCAGGGACAACCATTGAGCCTTGCCGCGCCAGCCGAAGCCAGCCAGCCCATGAAACAACTGCTGGCGGTGGACTGGGGCACCTCGTCCCTGCGCGGCGCCTTGCTCGACGGCCAGGGCCGGGTGCTCAAGGAGCGTTCTTTCCCGCGCGGCATCCTGACGGTGGCGCCCGGCGATTTTGCGACTGTTTTTGAAGCATGTTTCGCCCACTGGATGGGAGCTGCAGGCACTTTTTGCCTGATCTCCGGGATGGCCGGCAGCAAGCAGGGCTGGCAGGAAGCGCCCTACTGTGCCTGCCCCGCGGGTTTTGACGAGGTGGCCTCGCAACTGGCCTGGGTCAAGGCCGGACGCATCGCCATCGTGCCCGGCCTGAGCTGCGAACGCCAGGGCGTGCCCGACGTGATGCGCGGCGAGGAAACCCAGGTGTTTGGCGCACTGCAACTGCTGGGCATCCGGGACGGCTTGCTGGTGCTGCCCGGCACCCACAGCAAGTGGGTCACGGTGCGAGGCGGCAGGATTGAAAACTTTTCCACCTTCATGACCGGTGAGTTTTACGCCCTGCTGCGCCAGCATTCGCTGCTGGCGCGCAGCCTGCCCGAGGCCGACGGTGAGGTGGACTGGGCCGCCTTCGACGAAGGCGTGGCGCTGGCACTGCGCGGCAGCAGCCTGCTGCAAACCGCTTTCAGCGTGCGCACGCTGTCGCTGTTCGGGCGCATGGCCGCCGCGCGGCTGCCGAGTTATCTGTCTGGCCTGGTGATTGGCGAGGAGATACGCACGCAGCCGCTGGACACCGGCGCGCAAGTCGTGGTCGTCGGTTCGGAGCTGCTGACCGAGCGCTACCAACGCGCGCTGGCCCAGCGCCGCACCTCTGTGCAAGCTGTCGGCGCCGAGGCGAGCTGGCGCGGCCTGTGGGCGCTGGCCCAAACCATTCACCCAAGCTGGGATAAACAGGCATGAACACACCTCACGACAAATTTGCCGCCGCCCTGCAAGCTCTGCCGCTGGTCGGCATCCTGCGCGGCCTGCGGCCCGATGAAGCCTTGTCCGTCGGCCACGCGCTGCTGGGCGTCGGCTGGACGCTGATCGAAGTCCCGCTCAATTCTCCGCAGCCGCTGCAAAGCATAGAAGCCATGGCCGCAGCCCTGCCCGCTGCCCTGGTCGGCGCGGGCACGGTGCTGAGCACGGACGATGTGCGGAACGTGCACGCTGCCGACGGGCAACTCGTGGTCTCGCCCAACTTTGATGCGGATGTCGTGCGGGAGGCGGTTCGCCTGGGCATGGTCTGTCTGCCCGGCGTGATGACGGCCAGCGAGGCCTTTGCCGCGCTGAAGCTGGGGGCGACCGGGCTCAAGCTGTTCCCGGCCGAGATGATCACGCCAGCGGTGGTGAAAGCACTGCGCGCGGTGCTGCCGGCGCAGACCCTGCTGCTGCCCGTGGGTGGCATCACTGCCGGCAACATGGCAAGTTACCGCGCGGCCGGCGCCAGCGGTTTCGGCATCGGCTCGGCCTTGTACGCACCCGGCATGACGGCCACCGATGTCACCGAAAACGCTATGAAATTCATAGCTGCTTGCACTGGTACGATAAGGGCATGAGCCCTGTTTCACTGTCACCCTCCTCAGATATTTCGTTTGGCCTGAAAGGCCGGATCTGCATCGTCACCGGCGGCGCGCAAGGCATCGGTGAAGCCTGCGCCAGGCGCTTCGCCCGCGAGGGCGCGCAGGTCGTGATCGCCGACATGGCCGACGCGCCCGGTGAAGCGCTGGCCGCCGAACTCGGCGCACTCTACATCCATTGCGATGTCGGCGACAAAGCCCAGGTCGATACTGTGGTGACCCGCACAGTGCAGGCCCACGGCCGCATCGACGTGCTGGTCAACAACGCGGGCATCTTCCGGGCGGCGGAATTTCTGGACGTGAGCGAAGCCGACTTCGACGCGGTACTGCGCGTCAACATCAAGGGCAGCTTCCTGATGGGCCAGGCCGTGGCGCGCGTGATGGCCACATCGGGCGGCGGCAACATCGTCAACATGAGTTCGGTCAACGGCGTGCTCGCCATCCCGACGATTGCCAGCTACAACGTCAGCAAGGGCGGCATCAACCAGCTGACCCGTGTGATGGCGCTGGCGCTGGCCGACAAGGGCATACGCGTCAACGCCGTGGCGCCCGGCACGATTGCCACCGAGCTGGCGGCCAAAGCGGTGCTGACCAGCGATGAGGCCAAGGCCAAGATCATGAGCCGCACGCCGATGAAACGGCTGGGCCAGCCCTCGGAAATTGCCGACACCGTGGCTTACCTGGTCAGCGACGCGGCCAGCTACATCACCGGCGAGATCGTGGTGGTCGATGGCGGGCGTATGGCGCTGAACTACACCGTCGCGGTATAGCCCGGGCGACAGACGCGATCCCGACCATGCCGGAAAATCATCCGCCGCCCCGAACCGCGCCCAGCGCTGGATAGCCGCCCGGCTCGGGATTCGGTCCGCTTTTCAACACCGCCATCCGCCCGCGCATGGCCGCAATTTCAACCGTTTGACTTGCGATGATCTCTTCGGCAATCTGCCGCACCAAGGGGTCACGCCCATGGATCAGCACCAGCCGCGCCATGTCCACCGCGCCTTCGTGGTGGGGAATCATCATCGCCAGAAAGTCCGCATCCGGCTGACCGGTGTAGCCTGGGTCATGCATGTCCTGCATCATGCGGGCCATGCCGGCGTCCATGCCGGACTCAAAGCTGTTGCGCCCTGCGGCGGCGGCGCCGGGCGCGCGGTGCGCGCTGTGGCCGGTCATGCGGTCTGCCCCGGGGTGCCGGGCCGCACGTACACCAGGTTGATGCTTTTCTTGTTGCGCAACTCACCAGATGGCAGCTTGAGCGAGCCGAGTGGAATCTGCGTGATGAGTTTCGGCTGCAGCGGCGTGGAGACATCAAACGCCGAGCACACGACCTGACCGGCGTTGGGCGTGCCGGGCAACTCGTCCTGCTCATGAGCCACGTACAGCAGGTTGTTGGCCGGGTTGGTCCACAGACCGTGCGCCTCGCGGCCTCCGGTGTACACCATGCCGACCACCTTCTGCTGCGCCAGCGGGACCGAGCGGTCGATGATGGCCAGGCGGCTGGAGGCGGCACCATTGGGCCCACCGTCGTCCACCCGCGCCAGGCTCATGTAGGCCACCTGGCCGCGCGCATTGTCCACAAACTCCAGGTGATTCGGTCGCGCCATCTCACCCAATGGCATGGTGGCCAGCACAGTGCCTGGGTCTTTGACGGAGACAAGCGACACCGCATCGGCCAGCTTGTGCGACAGCCACATCTGGCTGCCATCGGGCGAGAGTTTTTGAAACGGGGTAAAGGCCGGCTTGTCCTGCAGGCTCAGGTCCACCAGGCGCAGGCGTTTGGGCCGCGAATGGCCCTTCGCATCGGGATTGACCTGCAGAATTTCGAGCTGAGCCGTCTTTTGACTGATCACAAAGGCCAGCAGACCGTCTTTCGAAAACCAGACCTGGGCCGGACCATTGATCGTTGGCACATAGGCGCGGACTGCATTGGACGGCGCGCCAGTCACTTGCTTGAGCGCCTGCTCGACGTCGAGAATGGCAATCCGGTCTTCGCCGCGCAGGGTCACCCACAGCTCCTTGCCGTTGCGCGTAAAGGTGGGCTCATGCGGCTCGCGTCCGAGCAAAATTCCGCTAGACAGACGCTCCGGGTTGGTGGTCGGGCCTGCCTGCGGGTTGATGGCGTTGCCGAGCACACGCCGGTTCACCGCATCAATCAGGTAGATATTGCTGCTGCCACGACCCGCGGTTGCCAGCAGCGTGCCGTCCGGGTTGGGCACCGCGCCATGCGCGTCAATGCAACCGTGGTACAGCGGCTTGTGGATCATCGCGGCATGGGTGGGCATGACGCCGCCAGTGACGAAGCGAAATGGTGGCCGTGCGTCCTCGTCAAAACTGGTCAGGTTGATGGTGCTGTCCACCGTGTTGCTCATCGGGTTGATCACGCTGATGGTGTTCGAGTCTTCGTTGGTGATGAAAACGCGGTCCACGGCGGCGATGTCGGGCGCTGTGGACGCCGCTACAGCGGCAGGCGCTGCCGAAGGGCTCTGGGCCAGGACCCAGGGTGCAGCCGCGACAGCGGGTAGCGCTACCGCGATTTTCATGAAATCGCGGCGTGCATCGTTCAGTTCTTCATTCATCGGTAAGCCTTTGGGGGGTTGATCGTGGAAATTACAGGGATAAGAGCCGCCAAAGCAGCGTTTCATTCCCTGCGGCGGAAAATGCCGCAGGTTTTTTCAGGAAAGGGGCGGCGCTGGCCGATGCCTGCGCTCAGCGCTCGCGGGCAAGTTGCCGATACACCTCGCCGGAGACGCGAGCCAGCTCAGCCTTGTCGGCGTCGGCCGAAATGGCGTAGCCGAACGCGCCATCGACCCAATAAAACACATTGACGCTGCCTTCCTGGGCAAAGCGGAAGGCGGTGTCCTGATTTTTTGCGCCCTGAGCACTGGCGCCGGCCTCGGCCACCTCACGCGATACATACAGCGTGAGCTTGGCACCGGCGCTGTCGTGGTACATGAACTGCGCCACCGGCCCTTTGCCACCCGGCAAGAGCCGACCGCCATCCAGTGCGTAACCCACAGTTTGCAGATGGGGCGGTTTCATGGTCGCGCCCATGCGCTTGGACAACCACGCCACGAGCTGATCTTCCTGGTCTGCACCCACTTCAACGGCACGCCGCACATCCGGACTGTAGACCGCGTGCGCAACGGCTGCCCGCTGCGCAAAACCGGTGGCCGAGGCCATCGTGATGGCACTCGGTGTGCGCTGGGCGAATGATGCGGTTCCAGGCTGAGTGCCGGATTCGCCGCGCAGTCCCCAGCCCGCAGCGCCGCTGATCACGGCAATTGCGATACCGGCCGCCATGCGCTGCAGGTACCACGGCGTGCGGGGCGTGGCCGCCCGCCGGAGCCGTTGCGGCAGGGGTTCTTCGAGTACCGGATTGAAGAGTGCGCGCAGTTCGCGCTTTTGCGCCAGATAGCTCTCGACGCGCTGCGCCTCTTCGGGACGCCGGGCCAGATACGCTTCGATCTCGCGCTGGCGCTCCGGCGTGAGTTGACGATCCACGTAAGCTTGCAATTCAGCTTCGGTGACGGGCGTTGGGGGGGGAATGACAGGGTTCATGACGGTCTATTCATTTGACGACTTTGAGGCGCACAGGTTCAAGTCGGCCTTCCATCAGGGAACGCAGCCGCTCACGCCCGCGCGACAGGCGCGACATCACCGAGCCGATGGGAATACCCAGGGCAGTGGCCACTTCGGCATAGCTCATGTCTTCCAGCGCAATCAGCAAAATAATCTCCCTTTGTTCTACCGGCAACTTCTCCAGCGCGGCCTGCAGATCCATGACAGCAAGACTTTCGCCCTGGGTCGCTGCGACCGGCACCTCGGGGGTGTCGTCATCCAGAACCACGGTGTGCAGCTTGGGCCGCCGGACACCGTCCACATGCAGGTTGTGCATCATGCCGAAAAGCCAAGCCCGCATGTCCGAGACCCCGCGCCAGAGCGCCGATTTGGCCAGCGCCCGCTCCAGCGTGTCTTGCACCAGGTCATCGGCGTCCTCACGGTTGCCTACCAGCGCCCGCGCGTAACGGCGCAGGCGTGGCACCCAGGTCAGCAGATGATCGTCGTCGTTCTCGGAGTAGCTGTCGTTTTGCACACTGCTGCCTGGTTGACTTGCCGGACTGAACGTTAACCCATCATTCCTTGATGATGTGCCAGACGTCCTTGAAGTTGTCACCCGTGCGGTCGCCCGCTTTCTGGTCAGCCTTGTAAAAATACAGTGGCTTTCCCTTGTAGGCTAGCTGTCGCGCGCCATCGTCGCGCGTCACCACACTGTACTCGCCAGAGGGCTGATCAGCAGCTGCCATCAGGGGCGGCCACAGACCAGCGCAGGGGCCATTGCAAACGCTTTTTCCGCTGCCGGCCTTGTCGGCGTCAAAGGTGTAGAGCGTCATGCCGTTGGCCGCGACCAGTGCACCGCCCGACATTTTGGCGGGTGCATCGGCCGCAACGGCAGACACGCTGACAGCCATGGAGGCTGCACTGATGGCAAGGGTTGCCAGGAAAAGCGGGATTTTCATGCTGTTCTCCAATAAAAGTGTGTGGCGGGTTGGCGATCAATACGCAGCAACCGACAGCTTGGGGTCGATCTGCCAGGTTTCGCTGACAATCTTGCCCTGGCGGAAGGTCAGCACGTAGCGAACCTTGATGGGTGCCTTGCCTTCGAACTGCACATTGGCAGACACCGTCGAGCCGCTGGTATTGGCAGACTCTTCCAGCTTGTCGACGCTGACCTTCAGCGGGCCCTGCGATTTGGTGAATTTTTCCCACACGCCGCGAATGGCATCCGCGTTGGAGTAAGTGCCGTCCAGCGGACCACCGACCCAGTTGAACTGGGCATTGTCGGCATAACCACGCATCACGACGGCCAGATCGCCGGAGCCGATGGCCTGGAAGTGGGTCTTGGCGTCATCAGCCGGGGCAGCCATGGCGCCAGTGGCGGAAAACAGGATGGCGGCAGCGCAAGCGGTCAGAGAGAGGGTTTTGAACATGGAAAGCTCCTGGTGAAGTTAGGTTTTGAACTCGGTGGCAGGCTGAAATATCTGCCTGACACTGGGTAGACGGAACCACCCACCGGTTTATTCCAAACACGGTAAAACTTTTTGGATTTACTTTCTTTGAGTCGACATGTGGTTCACCACGGCAAGCAGCCCACGCCCGCGCTGCTGCACTTCATCAAGCAAGCCACTTGCGCGATCAAGCCCGCAGGCGACTCCGGCTCTGCGGGTAAGTACTCATGAAGAAAATTGGGAACCGATGGAATGAGACGGCAGTCTGGCTGCTCTTATACACATGATCCAGACGGCCGAGTCCCGCTACAACCAATGGGTGAGTGAACACTATCGCTTCCTCATGCGCAGCGCATGGGCCTTGACCGGCTCGCGGGCGGTCGCCGAGGACGTGGTGCAGGACTGCTTCACCAGTGCCTGGAAATACCGCAGCCAGTTGCGTCAGCCCGAGCTGGCACGCGCCTGGCTCTTTCGCATCATGCGGCGCCATGCCTTGCGGCACCTGGTGCCAGGGCCGCAATCGTTTGACAACGACGACGAAGCCGCCGAGCTGCCTTCGCCCGACCCTGGCCTGGACGACCAGCTCGATGTGGTCAAGGCGCTGACCCGCATTGCACCGATTCACCGCGAGGTGCTGGTGCTGTTTTATTTTGACGACATGCCTACCGCGCAAATGGCCGAAGCGCTGGATATTGCGCCCGGTACGGTGCTGTCGCGCCTGGCGCGCGCCCGCGCGGCGCTCAAGTCCGCGCTGGACGGCTCCCGCCCCGAGCCGTCGCCTGTGCCTGCCACCACCGTCTTCCCCTTGAGGAAAACCTGAGATGAAAGATTTTCCTGAGTTCCAAGACGAGGCTTTCGACCTGCGGGCGCGCGCCGAGCTGGCGCTGGCCTTCGACCCCGGTCAGCCGCCTGCGCATCTCTTCAGGAAAAGCGCACCTCTGCTTTCGCGGCGCGGCTTCCAGCGCGGGCTGGCTGCGTTGCTGTTCACAGGCAGCGGCGCTGGCGCGGTGTTTGCCATGCGCCCGCCAGAGCTGGTGCGCGGCGCCATTGAACACGAGTACTACGAGCGCACACTGCGCGGTAACTTCATGGAAGGCCGAAAAATTCTGGAGCATCTGGGCCTGGGGAAGAACCAGGACGGCAAGCAGGCTATCCCCGGCTACCCGCAGCTCATGCGGCCCTGCGACATCGAAGGCCACCTGGTCTACCACCTGACCACTTTTTTTGAAAAAGGCGGCATGGTGACTGTCTTTGCGTTCGACCAGCCCGTGGCGCTGCAAGACGATGCCGGCTGGTGGGGAAATGTGTATTGGCAGGTGCTGCGCTCGCGCGAGGGCAAGCCGCTGGTGATGGTGGCGCAAAAGAAAAAAGCGCTGGCTGTGGCGCAAGCCACCTTTGGCAAGCCCGCCGCCTGACATCTCTCGAATTTTTTCCAGTCCCGTAACCCCACCCGATTTCGATCCCCCTTCAACCAAGCACCCCGGAGACAGACATGATTGATGCACCCACCTCATTGCCGCGCCGCCACCTCCTGACCCGTAGTGCCGGCGCGCTCGCCGCTGCCGGACTGGCCACCTGGACGCGCGGCGCCATCGCGCAGGCTGCGCCGGCAAAACCCTTGCCGCCTTATGTGAGCTGGAAAGACCCGGCCAGCGTCATCGTTCACAGCAGCACCACCATCGAAACCAAACGTGGCGCTTTCGGCACCAGCGTGATCACTCCGGCCGAGCAGTTGTACATCCGAAACAACCTGCCCGCACCCGATGCTTCCATCGTTGCCGACCGGGACGCCTGGGAGGTCACTGTGGAAGGCGTGAAGAACCCGCGCAAGCTCAGCGTGCGCGAGCTCAAATCCATGGGCATCGACACCGTGGCGATGGTGCTGCAGTGTTCCGGCAACGGCCGCGGCTTCTTTCCGAGCAAGCCCAGCGGCACGCCGTGGACGGTGGGCGCCGCCGGCTGCGTGGTCTGGAGCGGGGTGCCGGTGCGCGCCGTGGCCGAGGCCCTGGGTGGCGTCACGGCGGGCATGCGCTACATGACGGGTACGGGCGGCGAGAAGTTGCCCGACGGCATAGACCCGAGAACCATCATTGTCGAGCGTTCGGTTCCCGCTGCGGCGATGGCCGACGCCCTGTTGGCGTGGGAGATGAATGGCGCGCCGATCTCGCTGGCCCACGGCGGGCCGTTGCGCCTGATCGTGCCGGGCTACACCGGCGTCAACAACATCAAGTACATCAAGCAGCTCGCCTTTACCGCGCAGGAAAGCGACGCAAATATCATGTCGCACGGCTACCGCGTGACGCCTCCCGGCGGCAAGGGCGACCCGAGCCAGCCGTCGGTGCAGGAGATGACCGTCAAATCCTGGATCAACTCGCCCAGTCCGGACAGCGGCGCACTCAAGGCCGGCATGGCGCAGATCCACGGCGTGGCTTTTGGCGGTCTGAATGCGGTCAAGAGCGTGGAGGTTTCACTCGACGGTGGCAAGACCTGGCAGGCCGCCCGCTTTGTCGGACCCGACCTCGGCAAGTACGCCTGGCGCCAGTTCGTGTTGCAGGCCCGGCTACCTGCCGGCAACCATGTCCTGGCCAGCCGGGCGACCGACACAGCCGGCAATGTGCAACCTGAAAACCGGGGGGAAAACCAGAGCGGCTACAACAACACTAGCTGGGCCGACCACGCGGTCAAGGTCAGCGTCGCGTGACACCGAACAGCAGAGTGCACCCATACCTTTTTTACACTTCCACACGCCCATGAACCTCCACTTTTCCCGTCAGCGCTTGCGCTTTAGCTCGGTCGCGCCGATGGCGCTTCTGCTGGTCAGCGCGCTGCTTGCCCTCCCCTCCCACGCAGCCGACGACGCAGCCCAGATGCTCTTGGGCAAGAAGCTGTTCACCACCGCCGTGCCAGCATGCGCTGTCTGCCACACGCTCAAAGACGCGGGTGCCGAAGGCGCGGTGGGCCCGGTGCTCGATGAGATCAAGCCGGACGCCAACCGCGTGGCCAGGGCTCTGCGCGACGGCTTGGGCAACATGCCGTCGTACAAGGCAAGCCTGTCTGAAGACCAGATTGCCGCGCTGGCGCGCTATGTTTCCAGGGCCAGCGGCGGGCAGAAGTAAACGGGAGGTCAGACGCTTTCGGCCGCGAGAAATGCTATTAAATGCATAGCTGCTTGCGCCCGTAAGGTAAGGGCTGAAGGCCTATTTCACCTGTGAAACTCAGGCCTGCGGCAAGCGCCTGAGCAGCCCCGCCATGCTGCGCGGCCAGCCCACGCTACCGAACCAGGCACCGCCGGCAATCGCCCAGGCATTGACCAGGCCGTAAATCACCAGCGCCACACCTTGCGCGATGAACACACCGCTGAGTCCACCGCTCCAGCGCAGGGCCAGCCAGCCGCCGGTGACGGCCACGGCCAGGCGCGCGATGTTGCCGATCACCGGCCAGAGCAGGCGCCCTGCCCCTTGCGACGCGAAGTAGAGCACCAGTCCCAGACCGAAGAAACCGTAGACCGGCCCGACGGCGCGCAAGTACAGGCTGCCCGCTTCGATCATGGCCGGGTCGCTGTTGAACAGTGACAGCCAGGCGCGCG
>JAZKIE010000193.1:0-1568 GCA_040385025.1 Pseudomonadota bacterium
ATGATCAAACTTTTTGTTGGCCTGGGCAACCCGGGCACTGAATACGAAGCGACCCGCCACAACGCCGGATTCTGGTGGACCGAGGCGCTGGCGCGCGAGTTGAAGGTGTCACCCGTGTTGGACAAGAGTTACCACGGCCGGGTGGCGCGCACCACCGTCGCCGGGCAAGCCGTCTGGCTGCTGGAGCCGCTGACTTTCATGAATGTGTCCGGCAAGTCCGTGGCTGCCCTGGCACGTTTTTTCAAAATTGCACCCGAAGAAATCCTGGTGGCGCATGATGAACTCGACATCATCCCCGGCCAGGCCAAACTCAAGTTCGGCGGCAGCCACGCCGGCCACAATGGCTTGCGCGATATCCATGCGCAACTGGGCACCGGCGACTACTGGCGCCTGCGCATCGGTGTCGGCCATCCGGGCGTGAAGTCCGAAGTGATCGACTGGGTGCTGAAAAAACCCTCGCAGGAACACCGCGTGGCGATGGAGGACAGCATCGCCCGCAGCCTCAAGGCCGTGCCGGCCCTGTTGGCGGGCGAGATGGAAAAGGCCACGATGCTGATTCACACCAGCGCCCCGCCGCGGCCGAAACCGCCGCGCAAGCCTGAGACAGAGAACTCCGAAAACGATTAAAACTGCGGCGCGGCGGCCCAACAAGCAGGCTCGATCAGCTCCGCAGCACCGGCCTGGCCGATAATCGCATTCATGTCCGCCGTTTTCGACAAACCCTCTGTTTTCCAGCGCGCAGCCCCGATGTTCCAGGGCTTTGACGGCCTGCTGGCGTTTGCTGTTTTTCTGCTCGCCGGCGCCGGTCTGCTGATCATGTATTCGTCCGGCTTCGACCACGGCAGCCGCTTTCTCGACCATGGCCGCAACATGCTGATCGCCGGGGCCATCATGTTTGTTGTGGCGCAGGTTCCGCCGCAGCGCCTGATGGCATTTGCCGTGCCCCTGTATGTCGCCGGCGTGGCCTTGCTGGTGGCGGTGGCGATTTTTGGCATCACCAAAAAAGGCGCCACGCGCTGGCTCAATGTGGGCATCACCGTGATCCAGCCCAGCGAAATTCTGAAAATCGCCATGCCCTTGATGCTGGCCTGGTGGTTCCAGAAACGCGAAGGCCAGTTGCGCCCGCTCGACTTCATCGTGGCCGGCTTGTTGCTGATGGTGCCGGTCGGCCTGATCATGAAACAACCCGATCTGGGTACCTCGCTGCTGGTGCTGGCCGCCGGCCTGGCGGTGATCTTTTTCGCCGGTCTGAGCTGGAAACTGATTTTGCCGCCGGTGCTGCTGGGCCTGGTCGGCATCTTGCTGCTGGTCTGGTTCGAGCCCGAACTTTGCGCCAAGGGCATGCGCTGGCCGGTATTGCATGACTACCAGCAGCAGCGCATTTGCACCCTGCTGGACCCGACGCGCGATCCGCTGGGCAAGGGCTTTCACATCATTCAGGGCATGATTGCCATTGGCTCCGGCGGACTGCTGGGCAAAGGCTTCATGCAGGGCACCCAGACCCACCTCGAGTTCATCCCCGAGCGCACGACCGACTTCATCTTTGCGGCCTATTCCGAAGAGTTCGG
>JAZKIE010000194.1:0-2851 GCA_040385025.1 Pseudomonadota bacterium
GGCGCCGGCAGCCTGCAGCACCTGGCCCGCGAGATTGATGCGCTGGGCGCGCGCAAGGCGCTGGTGCTGTCCACGCCGGAGCAGCGCGCCTCGGCTGAAAAAATTGCAGACCTGCTGGGCGCGCGTGCGGGCGGCGTGTTCGACCGTGCCGTGATGCACGTGCCGATCGAGACCGCGCGCGAGGCGCGCGAGCTGGCGCGCAAACTTGGCGCCGACTGCGCGGTGGCGATTGGCGGTGGCTCCACCACCGGCCTGGGCAAGGCGATTGCGCTGGACTCGGGCCTGCCCATCCTGGCGATCCCCACCACCTATGCCGGCTCGGAGATGACGCCGATTTACGGCATCACCGAAGCCGGTCTGAAAAAAACCGGCAAGGACCTGCGCGTGTTGCCGCGCACGGTGATTTACGACCCCGAGCTGACGCTGGGCCTGCCGGTGGGCATGAGCGTCACCAGCGGCATCAACGCGATTGCCCACGCCGCCGAAGGCCTGTATGCCGTGGACCGCAACCCCATCATGGACTTGATGGCCAAAGAGGGCATAGCCGCCATGGGACGGGCGCTGCCAGCTATCAAAAAAGTAGCAAATGACGCGGCTGCCCGAAGTGATGCCCTGTACGGTGCCTGGCTTTGCGGCACGGTGCTGGGCAATGTCGGCATGGCGCTGCACCACAAGTTATGCCACACGCTGGGCGGCAGCTTCAATCTGCCGCATGCCGAGACCCACACCATCGTGCTGCCGCATGCGCTGGCCTACAACGCGGCGGCGGCGCCGCAGGCCATGGCGGCGATTGCCATGGCCTTGGGATCGGGCAAGGCGCCGCAGGCGGTGTTTGACCTGGCGAGGGACAACGGCGCACCGGTGGCGTTGCGCGACATCGGCATGAAAGAGGCCGATCTGGACCAGGCTTGCGACATGGCGATGCAGAACCAGTACCCGAATCCGCGTCCGCTGGAGCGCGGCGCAATCCGCCGGTTGTTGCAGCAGGCTTTCGACGGGGAGCGGCCCGGCGCCTGAGCAGACGGCCACTACACTCGGGTCTTGTTTCCCCAGACCCTTGCATGCTGTGATTGAAATTGTCCTTCTCCTGATCATGCTGGCCGGCTACGGCGCCTACAGCCTCAAATCGAAAACCCAGAAAAAGCGCATCGCGCTGCTGGCCAGCCATCTCGGCCAGCACCAGATCGAAAAACTGATGGAGGCCCTGACACAGGGTTACCTTCGGGCACTGGGTGAAAAAGAGCCGGAGCGGCAGGCCCAGATCTGGAACCTGCTGGCGACTTCCGAGAGCCAACTGTGCGAGCAGTTCGACCGCTTTGTGGCTGGCTTTGCAAAGGTCGAAGACGACGATGCCCGTGTCAGCACCTTTCCCGTCTTTATTCCCGAGGCGCACCGCTTCTTTCCCGACAAGACCTTCGACATGCGCCAGTTGCTGGGCGTCCATGCCCAGGGTATCCGGCGCGTGATGAACAACGAAATGGCGCTTGCGCCCAAAAGCCGGGCCTTCATGCTGTCGGCCGAGCTGTTTTTGATGCAACACAGCTGCCACTGGTACTGCCGCTCCAAAACCGTGGCCTCCGGGCGCATGCTGGCGCGGCACCAGACCTCGTATGCACAACTGCTGGCATCGGTGAGCGCGGAAACGCGTCAGGCCTACACCGCGTTGGTCGGGCCTTGAACAAACGCCAGCGCTGCGAAACTTGCCTGCGCCCGCAAAGCGCCTGTCTCTGCCGCTGGGTCACACCGGTCCCGCATGCGGTCGACGTGCTGATCCTGCAGCATCCGCTGGAAGCGGACAACCCCAAGGGGACGGCACGCCTGCTGCATCTGAGCCTGCCGCACAGCCGGCTGCGCATCGGTGAGGTGTTGGAGCCGGGCGATTGGCAGCCGGCAGACAGCGCCAGGCACACCCTGCTGCTGTATCCCGACCTGCCGTCCGACCGGGCCGCCGGTTTGCCGGCACCGCCCGCGGCGGACCCCGGCCTGTTGCAGAACCCGACACAACTGCGGCTGATCGTGCTCGACGGCACCTGGCGCAAAACCCGCCGGATGTTGCACCTGAACCCGGCGCTGCAACAGCTTCCCCGGCTGTCGCTGCAGCACCTGCCGGCATCGAACTACCACATCCGTCGCGCGCGCCGGCCGGATCAGCTGTCCACGCTGGAGGCCGTCTGCGCGGCGCTGGCGCAACTCGAGGGTGACAGCGGGCAGTTCCAGCCCTTGCTGAAAGCGTTTGACGGCTTTGTGGCGCAGCAGCTGGTTTTTGCCGGTCACCGTCCGGAGCTGTAAGAAAAATTGGCCTGTAGCCCGCACCGGGTATGTGTAAGCAGCTATCAAATCAGTAGCGAATTCAGTACACCCCAAAACGCCCGGTCCATTTTCGCTCGTAGTCCTGCTTCTCGAAGTGTTCGGCGACGAAGTCGATGAAGGTGCGCACCTTGGCCGACAGGTGTTTGCGGCTGGGGTAGGCCAGGTTGATGGTCAGGCGTGGCAGGTCCCAGTCGTCGAGCACCGGCACCAGTCGCCCGGCCACGATGTCGTTGTAGACGATGTAGCTGGGCTGCACCAGGATGCCCATGCCGTCCAGCGCCGCAGTGCGCAGGATCTGGCCGTCGTTGGACTCCAGCAGGCCTTTGACTGTGACCGTCGTGGATGCACCCTCGCGCGTGAAACGCAACTCGTTCGGGTTGTTGGCATAGGTGTAGATCAGCAGCTTGTGGCGCTGCAGGTCTTCCAGCGTTTTGGGGAAACCGTGCTGCGCGAAGTAACGCGGCGACGCCGCCAGAATGCGCCGGGTCTCGCCGAGGCGGCGGATCGTGATGTTGGAGTCGGGCTCGATCTCGCGCGTGCG
>JAZKIE010000195.1:0-1893 GCA_040385025.1 Pseudomonadota bacterium
AGAAGTTGCCGGCGCAGGGCGGCGTTGTTGCGCAGCTCAGCCGCAGGACCTTCGTGAACGATCTGGCCCATGTTCATGACATAGGCGCGGTCGGCAACCGCCAATGCACTCTGCACGTTTTGTTCAACCACCAGCACGGCAATGCCCTCGGACTTCAGGCGGGTGATGGTTTTCATCACATCCTGAACCACCTTGGGCGCCAGGCCCTGGCTGGGCTCGTCAAACAGCACCAGTCCGGGTGAGCCGAGCAGGGCGCGCGAGATGGCCACCATCTGCATTTCCCCGCCCGACAGGTTTTCGCATTCGCGATGCATCAAATATTCCATGGCGCTGAAGATTTCAAAACATTCCTTTTCGTTCCATTTGCGAAAACGCGTGGTCTTGCGCGCGATGGCCAGGTTGCGTGCCACCGTCAGCGTGGGAAAGATGCGCCTGTCGTCGGGGACCCAGCCCATGCCGGCCTTGGCAATCTCATGTGTCGGCATGCGCGTGATGTCGCGCTGGTCGAATGAGATGCCGCCCTTGCGCGGCGAGGTCAGGCCGAGGATGGAGCGCAAGGTGGTTGTTTTGCCGGCACCGTTCGGGCCGAGCAGCGCCACCACCTCGCCCGCACCCACACGCAGCGACACATCGAACAGCACCTGCGTTTCGCCATAAAAGGTGTCGATGTGATCGACGGCCAGCATGTCTGCAGGGACCGCCAGGGGTTTCAGGACTGCGTTCATGCCAGGGCTCCCAGGTTGGAGCGCTGAACCCATTCGTTCTGCCGCAACTCGGCAGGGGTGCCCTGTGTGATCACCTGCCCCCAGTGGATCACCGAAATCTGGTCCGCCAGGCTGAAAAGAAAATTCATGTCGTGCTCAATAATCACAATCGTCAGTTGCCGCTTCAGCTCCCTGACCAGGTCCATCAGGCGCGCGGTGCCTTCGGCACCCAGGCCTGCGGTGGGTTCGTCGAGAAACAGCATGCGCGGCTCGGCAGCGAGTGCCACGCCAATTTCAAGCGCGCGGCGCTGGCCATAGGACAGGCTGCTGGCGAGCACATGTTCCTTGCCCTTGAGGCCGACCCGCTCCAGCACGGCAGCGGCCATTTGCTGGGCCGTGGTGTCCGCACCGAGGTCACGCCAGGGGTTGAAGCCCTGCCTGCGCACATGCGGTGTGGCCACCAGCACGTTGTCCAGCGCGGTGTAGTTGTCAAACAGGTTCATGATCTGGAACGAGCGCGACACCCCCTTGCGGGCAATGTCGCGCGGTGACAGGCCGGTGATGTCCTCGCCCGCAAACGTCACGCGGCCGCGGTCAGGCTTGTAGCGGCCGGTCAGCACGTTAAAGCAGGTGGTTTTGCCAGCACCGTTCGGACCCATGATGCCGGACAGCTGGCCCTCCTCGAACCCGAGTGTGATGTCCTGCAGCACCATTTGCGCGCCGAAACGCTTGGACAGGCCTGTGGCCTCAAACAGTTTCACAGCACACCTCCTGCGGCCTTGGCCGTGACGGCAGGGGGCGGTTTTCGCGGCCGTGTTTTCCAGG
This sequence comes from Pseudomonadota bacterium, assembly GCA_040385025.1. Taxonomy (GTDB): domain Bacteria; phylum Pseudomonadota; class Gammaproteobacteria; order Burkholderiales; family Burkholderiaceae_C; genus Polaromonas. The sequence goes on from JAZKIE010000195.1 coordinate 1,530, forward strand.
CTTGCCAGACACCGGCGATACCCTCGGGCTTGAACAGCACCATGGCCATGAAGATGAGGCCGTACCAAAGCAGCCAGGTCTCGGTGTAAGCCCCCAGCAGGTCGCGCGCCAGAATAAAAAACGCCGCGCCAATGACGGGACCCCAGAAGCTCACCAGGCCGCCGCCTATCAGCACCATCATGACGACGAAGCCCGAGGTGTGCAGGCTCATGACATTGGGGTAGGCCGACTGCTGCGCCATGGCAAACATGGCACCCGCCAGCCCGGCCACGGCGGTGGAAAGCGTGAACGCCAGCCACTTGTAAAGCCAGACGTTGTAGCCGACAAAGGCCGCCCGCGTTTCGTTTTGCTTGATGGCGCTCAG
>JAZKIE010000195.1:1993-5148 GCA_040385025.1 Pseudomonadota bacterium
GCCACAAACCAGAACACCTGGCCGAAGGCGATGGTCAGCAACGCATAGTAAATGCCGCGCCGGTGCGAGATGAATGCCGCGACCACCGCACCCAGCGCGGCCGTCACCAGCACGGCCCCCAGCAGGTCGAACCAGAGGTTGGGCCAGACGCGCAACTGCAGCAGGCCAAAGGCGTACGCGCCGACACCGAAAAATGCGCCATGACCGAAGGAAGGCAGGCCGGTAAAACCGAGCAGCAGGTTGTAGCCGAGCGCAAACAGCACCCAGATCATGATTTCGAGCGCCAGGTATTGGTAGAGCCCGACTTTGGCCACCCACAGCGGTGTGGACAGCAAAACGAGCAGGGTGATCAACATCGGCGGTGGGAACAGTGGCGCGCGGCCAGAGGCGAGTTGCATGAAAGAAGGTCTCGGTTGAGTCTTGAATAAAAAAACGCTGGACAAAACAGAATGTACATTCTATTATTCAGTTATGCAAGAATATTTATTCTATTTACGCGCAACCCCCGGCAGGTCGGCTTGCGTATTTTTTCGCAGCACCGGTGGATGCCCATGGACACAGTGACCAGCTACGACGAGCTCAAGCGGCTGATGGCCCGGACTTACCCGGACATGTCCAAACAGCTGCAACGCATTGCGCGTTATGCGATGGAGCAACCCAACGAACTCGCGCTGGGCACCGTGGCCACTGTGGCCGAGGCGACCGAGGTCCAGCCGTCGGCGATGATCCGGTTTGCCAATGCCTTGGGTTACAGCGGCTTTTCCGAAATGCAGCAGGTGTTTCGGGGTCACCTGGTGGAGCGATCCGACAGCTACCGCGAGCGCATTGAACAAATGCGGCGCAAGCAGGCCAACGGCACGCAACCCGCCGCAGGTGTGCTGCATGAGCTGGTGGGTGAGTCCGTTGCAGAGCTCAGCCACCTCGAAGAAAAAATTGCGCAGTCCGACCTCACGGCCGCCGTGAAACTCATGGCCGCTGCGCCGCGCATCCATGTGCTGGCCCAGCGCCGCGCCTTTCCTGTTGCGGGTTATCTGGCCTATGCCTTGAGCCAGCTTGAGCTGCGCACACACCTGCTCGATGGCACCGGTGGCATGTTGCGTGAAAGCCTGCGGTCCATCGCACCCGGGGACGTGCTGATTGTTGCCAGCTTTCGCAGCTATTCGCCGGAGGTGATTGATGCTGCCAACCTGTGCGCCCGCATGGGCGTCGCGGTGATTGCCATGACCGACGGACCGGTGTCTCCGCTCAAGGAGGCTGCCAAGGTCTGTTTTGAGCTGGCAGACGATTCCTCCAAACCATTTCGCTCGCTGGTGGCGCCGCTGTGCCTGGCGCAGGCGCTGGTGGTCAGCGCCGGCCATCACCTGGCCGAGCAGGCCGCAGGCAAGGCCGTGAGCAAGAAGCCACGGCGCAAAGGGGCAGCATGAAAAGGCCATTTGATGTGATCTGCATGGGGCGCGCAGCGGTGGACATGTACGGCGAGCAGGTCGGTGGCCGCCTTGAGGACATGCTGAGCTTCACCAAATACCTCGGCGGCTCGCCCGCCAACACGGCGGTCGGCGTGGCCCGCCTCGGCCTCAGGCCCGCGATGCTCACGCGTGTCGGCGACGAGCACAACGGCCGCTTCGTGCGTGAAACGCTGCATGCGGAAGGCGTCGATGTTGGCCATGTCAGGACCGACCCCAAGCGCCTGACCGCGCTGGTGTTTCTCGGAATTCAGGACCAGGAGACCTTCCCTCTGGTTTTTTACCGCGACAACTGCGCCGACATGGCGCTTTGCCAGGACGACTTCGATGCGGACTTCATCGCATCCAGCTCGACCTTGCTGCTCTCGGGAACCCATTTGTCGCAGCCGACCACGTACGACGCCTGCCGCAAGGCCATCACGCTTGCAAAGGCCGCAGGAACCCGTGTTGTGCTGGACATCGACTACCGTCCGGTGCTCTGGGGCCTGACCAGCCCCGGCATGGGCGAGCAACGCTTTGTCCCTTCAGGCGAGGTCAGCGCACATTTGCAGACCATCATCGGCCACTGTGACCTGGTGGTGGGAACCGAAGAGGAAATCCATATCGCAGGCGGCAGCACCGATACCCTGGCAGCGCTGCGTCATCTGCGGACACTCACCGCCGCCACGCTGGTGGTCAAACGTGGCCCCATGGGTTGTGTGGTGTTCGAAGCGGCCATTCCGGCTGAGCTTGAGCAAGGTCTCAAGGGTCCCGGATTCCCGGTGGATGTGTACAACGTCCTCGGCGCCGGTGACGCCTTCATGTCGGGCTTTCTGCGCGGCTGGATCCGGGGTGAGCCCCTGACCCAATGTTGTGCCTACGCCAATGCCTGCGGCGCGCTGGTGGTTTCGCGGCATGGGTGCGCGCCCGCCATGCCCAGCTGGGAGGAGTTGCAGTATTTCCTGTTGCACGGTTCTGCCACGCGGCGGCTGCGGGAGGATGCGCAGCTTGAGCACCTGCACCGCGCCACCACCCGAACCCGGCGTTGGGCCGAACTGGTGATTCTGGCGTTTGACCACAGGGTGCAACTGGAAGAGCTGGCCGCGCGTCACAACGCAGGTCACGAGCGCATTCGCCTTTTTAAATCGCTGATTGCCGAGGGTGCACGGCGCGGCGCACGCGGCCGGGCAGGCGTCGGCATCATTGTGGACGGGCGCTTTGGCGAGGAAGTGTTGCCCACCATGACCGGCAAAGGCTGGTGGGTGGCGCGGCCGGTGGAATTGCCCGGTTCGCGGCCTCTGCAATTTGAAGCCGGCGCACACCTGGCGCAGGCCATGCGCTCCTGGCCCGGTGAACATGTCGCCAAATGCCTGGTGAGTTACCACCCGCAGGACCCGCTTTCGCTGCGGGAGCAGCAGTTATCGCGGTTGATGGAATTGCAACGCGCCAGCGTTGCCACTTTCCACGAGTTCCTGATCGAGGTGATTCCTCCGCGCGAATTGCCGCGCAACAGCAGCACCCTGGCGCAGGCGCTGGCGCAGATTTACAGCGCCGGGATTTTCCCCGAGTGGTGGAAGTTGCCGCCGGCGGAGTCGAGGCAGGAGTGGGACGAGATCGTTGCCGTGATCGAGCAGAACGACCCGCATTGCCGCGGCGTGTTGCTGCTCGGGCTGGAGGCCAGCGAAGACCGCCTGGACCAGAGCTTTCGCATTG
>JAZKIE010000196.1:0-2432 GCA_040385025.1 Pseudomonadota bacterium
GTGCAGGGCATCACCTGGACCCTGGGCATCGAGCTGATGCTGGCTGCCGACATCGTGGTGGCTGCGGACAACTGCCGCTTCTCGCAACTCGAAGTCAAGCGCGGCATCATGGCCACCGGCGGCGCAACACTGCGCATGGCCGAGCGCGCCGGCCTGGGCAATGCGCTGCTGCATCTGCTGACCGGCGACGAGTTCGGCAGCGCTGAGGCCCTGCGGCTGAACTTTGTGCAAAAGGTGGTGCCCGCCGGGGAGGAATTGGACGAGGCCTTGCGTATTGCCGAAGCGATTGCCGCCCAGGCGCCGCTGGCCGTGGTGGCCACGCGAAAAAATGCACTCAAGGCGGTGGAGCAGGGCCCACTGGCCGCCATGCAGGACTTCATCACGGTGCAGCAGGGGCTGTCGCGCAGCGAAGATGCGGCGGAGGGTGTGCGGTCGTTCGTGGAAAAGCGGACGGCGAAATTTCAGGGCCGCTGAAGCAGCGGCGCGGCTTCAGGAGAGCTGATTCGACACGCCGCTGACCACATGGCCTGAAGGCACATGCTGCGACGCTGAATCGACATGGCCGGTCTGGTCGTCAAAGAAAAAGTCGGGTTCAAACTCGCGCAAAAACTCGCCCTTGGCCAGGCCGCCCAGGAACATCGCTTCGTCGACCTCGATGTTCCAGTCCATCAGCGTGCGGATCGCGCGCTCATGCGCCGGCGCACTGCGCGCCGTCACCAGCGCGGTGCGTATCCGCATGTGCGAGGTGCCGACTTGCTGCAACCGGTGCAGCGCTTCGAGCAGCGGCTTGAAGGGGCCGGCCAGCAGCGGTTGCGCGGCCTTGGCGCGTTCATGCGCCTGGAAGGCCGACAGACCCTGTGACTGGAACACGCGTTCGGCCTCGTCCGAAAAAATGACGGCGTCACCGTCGAAGGCAATGCGCACCTCGTTGGGGTGTTTGTCGCTGGCATGCGCCGACTGCGGGTAGACCTGCGCAGCCGGCACGCCGGCCGCCAGCGCATCGCGCACATCGCTCAGGTGGGCTGAGAGAAACAGGTTGGCATGCAGCGGTTTGAGGTAGCGCCAGGGTGCCTCGCCCCGGTTGAAGGTGCCGCGCTGGATGTTCAGCCCGTAGTGCTGGGCCGAGCGGAACACCCGCATGCCGGATACCGGGTCGTTGCGCGAGAGGATCACGACCTCGACGCGCTGTGCCAGCTTGGCTTGGGGGGAGGCGCCATCCAGGCTGTCAGGCGCATCGTTGAATGCGAGCAGTTTTTTGACCAGCGAAAAAGCCACGCCGGGTTTGGCTGGCACGTCGAGCCGATCGAGTTGCAGCTGCATGTAGGCCGCATCCTTCTTGGCGCCAGGCACCGGCGGCTGGACCATGCCGTCCTCGAACACGCGGTTTTCTTCTTCAAAGTCGAACAGCGCGCGTGATGAAATCGCCACCACCAGTTGTCCGTCGAGCGTTGCTGCCATGGTTTGTCTGTGTTACTTCAGCGGGAATGTGTCAACGATAGCTCAAGTGTGCGCCATTGTCCGCAGGCCACGCCGTCCTGTGGCCACTGGTCAGCACGACTGATCTGGCGCACCCCGCCTGCCAGCAGCTGTACCGCGCGGATGATGCCGGCGTGGGTGATCCAGACGTGATCGGGCGCGTCGGGCAACTCGTCAAAAGCCTGCCCCACACGCGCCATGACCCCGCTGACGCTTTCGCCGTGGCTGCCTACCGCATGATCGGCAAAATTGGTGGTCCAGTCGTCGAACTCGCTGCGCGCAATGTCGGCCCAGGGCCGGCCTTCCCAGGTGCCAAAGTTCATTTCCTGCAGGCGGGCGTCGGTTTTACAGATCAAATCGGGCCGCAGCCTCATCAGTGCCTGGGTAAGCTGCTCACATCTTTGTAGCGGGGAGGTGCTGATGGAGGCGCCCGCCGGCAGTACGGCGGCCAGGGCCTGGGCACATGCCAGCGTCACCTCGGGGCCGGCCGGCACATCCAGTGCGCCGTAGCAGGTTCCGGGCGTGAACAGCACCTGGGCGTGACGAACCAGCCAGAGTTTCATGCCAAACCGATGGCCAGGCCGAGGTAAAAAGCGATTTCGCAGACCTGCTGCGCCGCACCCAGGCAATCCCCGGTGAAGCCCTGCAGGCGGCGTGTGAACAGCCGCCCCATCCACAGCAGCGCGATCACGGCAAAGCTGCAAGCCGCTATCAATGCAATAGCGTCCAGCACATAACTGGCAAGGGCCAGGGCCGTAAAACACCATAAAAAGGCGATTCCCAGGCTGCCCAGTGTGATCTGGTCGGCCAGTGGTTTTGACTTGGACGTGGCGGTGTCGCCCACATGTGGCAGCACACGAATCAGGAGCAGGGGCAAGCCGCGCGAGACGACGTGGGCGGCAAACAGCGCGGCCGGCACCAGCCAGGGATCAAGGGCCAGCGCGGCTTCCTCACTG
>JAZKIE010000197.1:0-2180 GCA_040385025.1 Pseudomonadota bacterium
ACTCCCAAATTGATAGCTGCTGCCGCGCGTCCGGCAAGGGCGAACTGGCTCAACACCGTGTCTTTGTCGGCCGTACCCCAGGCCCGGGCATAGGTCTCGGTGTACAGCTCCACCCGATCCGCGCCGACTTCTTTGGCGGCGGCCATGGCCTCGGGCAGTGGGTCCATGAACAGGCTGACACGCACGCCGCGGCTGTGCACTTCTTCAATCAGCGGCTTCAGGCGTGCAGCATCATCGGGAAAACTCCAGCCGTGGTCACTGGTGAACTGGCTTTCGCCGTCGGGCACAAAAGTGCACTGGTGCAGCGGCAGGCCGCGTGCCGACAGATTGCGCACAAAGTCCATCAGGTTTTGCAGCGGGTTGCCCTCGACATTGAACTCGCGGTCCGGCCAGTCTTTCATCAGCGCGGCCAGCTCGTAGACATCGTCGCTGCGGATGTGGCGCTCGTCGGGACGTGGATGCACGGTGATGCCCTGCGCGCCCGCCTGCAGGCACAGCTCGGCCGCGCGCAGCACATCGGGAATGCCGAGGTGGCGCGTGTTGCGCAGCAGGGCCACCTTGTTGATGTTGACCGACAGGGCGGTCCGGTGGCGCGGGGCCGGGGGATGGACGGGGGTCATGAACTTGCCTTGATAACGCAAACCTAAAAAGCCTGCAGATCGATCATCATCTGCCGGGTTTTGAGAACCTTCACATCGCAATGGTAGTGCAGCAGCGCGCGCAGCTGGGTCTTGAGTTGCGGCAAGTATTCCACGCAGGCCCGCACTGTGTCGGTAAACGGCGCATCGTCGGCCAGCGAGGCCTGCAGTTCCAGCCATTGCCCGCCGCGCAGGCTGGCGCGGTCGTCGTCATGCGCCTCGCGCAGCCCCGATTCGGCCACCAGCACATAAGGCGTTTGCAGTTCCAGCGGTGCCAGTGTCGCGGTCTGGGCGTCCAGCGTCGGCAGCAGGCCGATGTCACGCAGCAGGCGCAGCTCGAAAGCGCGCAAGGCCACCTGCAGCGTGTCGGCGCTCTGGCTGGCCAGCAGTTGCACGGTTGCGGCATAGGCGTCGAACAGCACCGGGTGCGGGTCGTCGCGTGCCAGCAGGCGCATCAGCAGTTCATTGAGGTAATACCCCGAGAGCAGCGCATCGCCCGTCGGCATCACGTGGCCACCCTGCCATTCGGCGCTGCGCAACATGCGGATTTCGGCATCGCCACCAAAAGCCACATGCAGCGGCTGCAGCGGCAACAGGATGGGCCGGAAGTTGGAGCTCGGTTTCTTGGCCCCGCGCGCCACCAGCGCGATCCGGCCGTAGCTGCGGGTGAAGACTTCCAGAATCAGGCTGGACTCGCTCCAGTCGTAGCGGTGCAGGACATAGGCCTGCTCGTCAGTGATGCGCTTTGTTGCCACCCGGTACGCGACTCATCTACTCATAGCCAAAGGTTTTGACGCGGGCTTCATCATCGGCCCAGCCGGACCGCACCTTGACCCAGATTTCGAGAAACACCTTGCCGCCGGTCAGCGCTTCCATCTCGTGGCGCGCCTCGGTGCCTATGCGCTTGAGCTTGTCGCCCTTCTCGCCAATGATCATGCCCTTGTGGCCGTCGCGCTCGACCACGATGGTGGCGGCGATGCGGCGCAACTCGCCCTCCTGCTCGAACTTGTCGATGATCACGGTTGAGGTGTAAGGCAACTCGTCACCGGTCAGGCGAAACAGCTTTTCGCGGATGATCTCGGCCGCCATGAAACGCTCACTGCGGTCGGTCAGCTCGTCGGCGCCGTACATCCAGGGCTGGGGCGGCAGGTATTTTTCGCAGATGCCGAACAGCCGTTCCACATCCTTCGCGCTGTTGGCCGACATCGGCACAAACTCGGCAAAATTGTGGCGCTCCTGCATTTCCTTGAGCCAGGGCGCGATCTCGGCGCGCCTGTGGATCAGGTCAAACTTGTTGGCCAGCAGGATGGCCGGGGTGCCGGCTGGCAGCAGCGACAGCACCTTGGCATCCGCCTGGTTGAACTGGCCCGCCTCGACCACAAACACGATCAGGTCCACGTCGTTGACGGCGCCAACCACGGTCTTGTTCAGCGAACGGTTGAGCGCATTGCCATGCCGGGTCTGGAAGCCGGGCGTGTCGACAAACACAAACTGCGTAGGCCCCACGGTGCGCATGCCGGTGATGCGGTGGCGCGTGGTCTG
>JAZKIE010000198.1:0-3872 GCA_040385025.1 Pseudomonadota bacterium
ACCGTGCTGGCCTGGATCTGGCTGGACGTGGGGCTTGCGACTTTGCAAGCAGATGCTACAAAATCCATAGCTGCCAGCGCAGGTAAGATGGCCGCTGTGCGCTATTTTTATCATTACGAATTGCCCAAAATCGATGCCTGGCTCAAAGTGGTCAGCAACCGTGACATGACCTGCGCCGCACTGCCGGAGGAGGCTTTTTAATGGGGTTTTTCAAGGAATCGGGCAGCACCACGCCGAGCAAAACCATTGCCCGCCTGCAGACGCTGATCTGGGTCCTCATTTATGGCGGGCTGCTCACGCTGGTGCTGGGCCTGTCGGTGCAGCGCAGCCATGACCCGCTCGGCTGGTCCATGGTGGTGGGCGGCGGTATTGTGGCCGCCATCGGCTTTGCGCTGATCTATGTCCGCTCGCGCCTGACCGCCGGAAACTGAGCCCCCGCCATCGTCCACCGTGCGACAGCCGGGCAACGCGTATTGCGCGACACTCATTTCCATCTTTTCAAGCAACAAGGAATCCGACCATGACCCGTACCATCCAGCAACTGTTTGATCTCACCGGAAAAACCGCACTGGTCACCGGCGGCTCGCGCGGCCTGGGTCTGCAACTGGCGCAAGCCCTCGGTGAAGCCGGCGCGAAGATCATGCTGAGTTCACGCAAGGCCGAAGACCTCGAGGAGTCGGCTGCCACGCTCAAGGCCGCCGGGATTGCGGTGGACTGGATCGCCGCCGACTGCGCGAAAGAGGCCGACATTCGCGGCCTGGCCGACGAAACCATCAAGCGTTTCGGCCATGTCGATATCCTGGTCAACAATGCCGGGGCCGCCTGGGGTGCGCCGGCCGAAGACCACCCGGTGGAGGCCTGGGACAAGGTCATGAACCTGAACATCCGCGGCTACTTCATCCTGAGCCAGCACATCGCCAAAAACAGCATGATTGCGCGCCGCTCTGGCCGCATCATCAACGTCGCCTCCATCGCCGGCCTGGGCGGCAACCCGCCCGAAATGACCACCGTGGCCTACAACACGTCCAAGGGCGCGGTTGTCAATTTCACGCGCGCGCTGGGCTGCGAATGGGGCAAGTACAACATCACCGTCAATGCCATCTGCCCAGGCTTTTTTCCGAGCAAGATGACCGTGGGCACGCTCAAGGCCCTGGGCGAAGAAAAGCTTGCGGCCCATGCGCCGCTGCGCCGCCTCGGCGACGACGAAGACCTCAAGGGCCTGTGTGTGCTGTATGCGTCGGACGCTGGCAAACACATCACTGCGCAGTGGCTGGCTGTCGACGGCGGCGTGTCTTCTGTAACTGGCGGCTAGGAATGAACTTCGGCGTCGAGATTCCCTTCGTCCACCACCTCGGGTTCGAGCTCGTGCTGTTCGAGGGCGGGGCTTCGCAAATCGACTACACACCTTTGCCCGAACACCTGAACTCTTTTCATGTGACACATGGCGGCGCCTTGATGACCTTGCAGGACGTGGTGATGGCGACGGCGGCGCGCAGTGTTCAGCAGGACATGGGTGTGGTCACCATCGAAATGAAAACCAGTTTCATGCGGCCGGCGCCCGGCGACGGCAGCAAGCTGAGCGCCAAAGGCCGGCTGATCCACCGCACCGCGACCATGGCGTTTACCGAAGGCACGGTTTACGACGCTGAAGGCCGGATTTGTTCGCATGCCACAGGCACCTTCAAGTACGTCAAACGCCTGCCCGTGGGGCCAAAGGGCGTGAATCCCCTCCATACCGTCATTTCGACAGACTAGCCAGCTTTCATAAGCAAAATCCTGCTCCAGCCCATACGCAGCTTGCGTAAGCAGCTCTTAAATTTATAGCAAATCAGGAGACTTTCATGCCAAAGAACCAGCAAATCCTTCTCGACAACCGCCCCACGGGCGAAGCCGTCGCCGGCAACTTCAAGCTCGTCAGCAGTGACACGCCCGCATTGCAAGACGGCCAGGTGCTGGTGCGCCACCATTTCATGAGCCTGGACCCTTACATGCGCGGCCGCATGAACGACGCCAAGAGTTATGCCCAGCCGCAGGCCCTGGGCCAGGTCATGGGCGGCGGCACTGCCGGCGAGGTGGTCGAGTCGAAAAACCTGAAATTCGCCGTCGGTGACAGCGTGGTGGGCATGGGCGGCTGGCAGGAGTACAGCGTGGTGGATGCCAACCAGCCGGGTGCGCTGCGCAAGGTAGACACGACCCATGTGCCGCTGTCGCACTACCTGGGCGCCGTCGGCATGCCCGGCGTGACCGCCTGGTATGGCCTGGTGAAAATCATTGAACCGAAAGCCGGCCAGACGGTCGTGGTCAGCGCCGCCACTGGCGCGGTCGGCAGTGCTTTCGGCGCGCTGGCCAAGGCCCGAGGCTGCCGTGCTGTCGGCATTGCCGGTGGTCCGGACAAATGCAAATACGCGGTTGAAGAACTCGGCTTCGACGTCTGCATCGACTACAGGCAGCACAAGGATGCGGCGTCCTTGTCCAAAGCGCTCAAGGAAGCCTGCCCAGACGGCATCGACGGTTATTTTGAAAATGTCGGCGGGATGATTCTTGACGCCGTGTTGTCGCGCATGAACGCCTTCGGCCGCATCGCGCTGTGCGGCATGATCGCCGGCTACGACGGCCAGCCGCTGCCCATGAGCTACCCGCAGCTGATCCTGACGAATCGCCTGAAAATCCAGGGCTTCATCGTCAGCGAACACATGGAAGTCTGGCCCGAAGCCCTCAAGGAACTTGGCACCCTGGTCGGCACTGGCAAGCTCAAGCCGCGCGAGACGATTGCACAAGGCATTGCCGCGGCGCCCGAGGCTTTCCTGGGCTTGCTCAAGGGAAAAAACTTCGGCAAGCAGCTCGTCAAGCTCATTTAAGTCGGCGAGTCCGGGCAACACCATGAGCAGCACCCATGATGTGTTCAACCAGCCCACAGCGCTGGCTGATTACAACCTGTTCGAGACCAACCGGCCGCTGCGCGACGCGCTCAAGTTCAACGCAGCTTCGCTGGCGACCGCTGAACTGTCGGCATTGGGGGAGCGCCTTGGCAGCGCAGAGATGCAGACCCATGCGCGGCTGGCCAATGTGCACACGCCCGAGCTGCACAGCCACGACCGTTTTGGCCGGCGTGTGGACCGGGTGGAGTTTCACCCGGACTACCACGCGTTGATGAAACTCTCTGTGGGTGCGGGGCTTCATGGCACACCCTGGTCCGGCGAAAGCAAGTCAGCCCATGTGTTGCGCGCCGCCGGTTTCATGCTGTTCACCGAGCTCGAGCCCTCCACCCTGTGCCCGATCTCCATGACTTACGCCGCCACGCCGGCCCTGCGCGGCAACGCCGCCATCCACGCCGACTGGGCGCCCAAACTGAGCAGCCGCCACTACGACCCAGCCCTCAAGCTGTTCTCGGAGAAAGCCGGCGTGACCATGGGCATGGGCATGACAGAAAAGCAGGGCGGCTCCGACGTGCGCGCCAACACCACCCAGGCGGCGCCGGACGGCAAGGACCATTGGGGCCAGCGCTTCCGTTTGACTGGCCACAAATGGTTTTTCTCGGCGCCCATGTGTGACGCCTTCCTGGTGCTGGCGCAGGCGCCGGCCGGGCTCAGCTGCTTCTTCCTGCCGCGCGTGTTGCCCGATGGCGCGCTCAATGCCATTCGCATCCAGCGCCTGAAGGACAAACTGGGCAACAAGGCCAACGCGAGCTCCGAGGTCGAATTTGAAAGCGCCACCGCCTGGCTGGTTGGCGAAGAAGGGCGCGGCATCCCGCAAATCCTCGAGATGGGCACGATGACGCGGCTCGATTGCGCTCTGGGCACCAGCGGTCTGATGCGGCAGTCGCTCAGCATTGCGCTGAACCACTGCGCCCAGCGTCAGGCCTTTGGCAAACC
>JAZKIE010000199.1:0-7037 GCA_040385025.1 Pseudomonadota bacterium
TCCTCGACCACCGCGTCAATCTGATGCCGCAGGATGTCTGGCGGCACACCGTGGATGGCGCGCACGCCCAGGGTGTTTTGGGCAGTCAGGGCGGTGATCGCCGTCATGCCGTAACAACCGAGCGCGGCAAAGGTTTTCAGATCGGCCTGGATACCCGCACCACCGCCGCTGTCAGAACCGGCGATCGACAACACGCGCGGGTATTCGAATTCAAGGAGATCGTTGCTCATGGGGCGGTTGCCATCCGGTCGCCCGGATCTTGTAGAAAGGATTCCGGATTATCGGGCAGCACCCACGAAGGCCTTCCGGCGCCGGATGAGCCGTCTATTTGAAGTAGGTCAGGAAATGCGCCATATCCACCAGGTCGGCATCCTTGAGTCCGTACAGCGAGGCAGCCATGATGGTGTCGCGCCCGAGGCCGGGATGGTCGCGAAACTGTTTCATGGCATACAGCAGAAATGCTTCCTGCTGACCGGCCAATCTGGGAATCTGCTCACGTCCGGAGTAATCCGGCAAGTGGCAGGTGCCGCACAGCATGCGCCGGGATATCTCCAGGCCACGCTGATACCTGGCGCTATCGGCGGCCCCGGACACTTTGGCTGGCGTTTGCGCTGAAAAATAGGCGGCCAGCGCCACGATGTCGGGGTCTTTCACGCCATCGAGCATCCCCTTCATCTGCGGAATGTCACGCAAGCCTTCCCGGATCAGCACAAGCTGATTTTCAATAAACACCTTGGGTTGGCCCGCCAGCGAGGGCGTCAGGGGAATTTGCGAATTGCCCTGGGGGCCATGGCAAGCCATGCACAGGGCCAGTTGCGCGGCGCTGGGCTGCTGCACCTGGGCCTGAGCCTGGCCCAGAAAAAAAAGCAGGGCGACTGCTGCCAGTACCCTGCTCGCCCGCCTGAGTTTGCCGGCTTCAGGACCGGGCATAGGTGATGCGGTAGACCGCGCCCAACTGCTCGTCAGACAGCAGCAGGGAGCCATCAGGCAGTTGCAGCATGTACACCGGACGGCCCCAGAACGCATCGGTCTTGTCATCTAGGAAACCGGTGACGAAAGGCGTGACCTGGGGGTTCTGCCCATTGGCGTCGGTACGGACCATGAGCACGTCGTAGCCACTTTTCTTGGTGCGATTCCACGATCCCTTGCGGGCGACAAACATCGCATTTTTATAATCAGCCGGGAACATGTTGCCCGTGTAGAAATGCACACCCATGGCGGCGGTGTGGCCGCCCAGGGTCTGCACCGGCAAGGTGACGCCATCGCAGGGCTTGTCCTTCCTGATGTCCTTATCGGCTACACCGTTGGCATGGCAGTAAGGGAAACCGAAGTTCTGCCCGACCCGCGTGATGCGGTTGAGCTCGTCCTCAGGGGAGTCGTCACCCATCCAGTCGCGTCCATGGTCGCTGAACCAGAGTTCCCTGGTGACCGGATGCCAGTCGAAACCCTGCGTGTTCCGTATCCCGGTGGCAACCACTTCCATGTTGGAGCCATCCGCGTTGTAACGCCGCAGTTGCGCGTAGCCATCCCCCGGCAACAGGCAAATATTGCAGGGTGCGCCGAAGGGCACATACAGCTTGTTGTCAGGACCGAAACGGATGTACTTCCAGTTGTGGTGCTGCTCGGGCGGCAGCTTGAATTTGGCCGTCAAGTCGACCGGCTGCACATTCGGATTGCTCTCGATTCCGTCGTAGCGCAATACCTTGTCGATCGCCATGACATACAGTGAGCCGTTGTACATGGCCACCGCCGGCTGATTGAGCTTGTCCACCACCACGCGGCTCGTGCGCTCCCTGCCGTTGTCGGAAATTTCGTAGACGCGGCCCAGCCCGCGCGTGCCCACGTAGATTTTTCCACTTTCACCGCGGGCCATGGCCCGCGCTCCAGGGGTGCCGTGCGACCAGATCTCGGCTTTGAAGCCTGCTGGCATTTTCAGGTTCTGCAGGGGAATGTCAGCCGCGGGGGTAGCGGTCAATTTGCCCGCATGCGGGGCCAGCTTGGAACTGGCCATATCGGCCGTTCGGCCCTGTTGCCACGCGGGCGCAGCGGCTGCGGGTGGCGCTGCGGGAGTTGCCGCAGGAGGCGGTGGTGTTTGCGCGCAGCCCGACAAAACACCGATTGCGATCAATGAACCCCAAAATGCCCGGTTTCTTGTCATGGAAAATTCCCCTTGGATTGAGTTGTTGCAGCGAGGTTTCGCATGCTAACTTTCGCTCTTCAAGGCGAAGCAGAGGGTTTTTACTGACCGATCATGACGGCCAGCGGAAAGGTGTTTTCCACCAAATGGCGGACCGTGACGATGGGCATCCCGCACAAACACGGAGCAGGCCGAAACCGCCGTTTCGGTCACATTGCAAGCTGGAAAGTTGGCAGCTGCATGGGAGCAGTCCGGCGAGAAAAAACAAGGGCTTGCCGACCCCAATGCACAAAAACAAAAGGCCTGCACTTACGTGCAAGCCCTTGATTTTCTTGGCTCCTCAACCTGGGCTCGAACCAGGGACCTACGGATTAACAGTCCGGCGCTCTACCAACTGAGCTATTGAGGAATACAGCCTAAGATTATAGCCTTAATTATTTGCGCTTCTTCCCCCGACAGGCATCACAAGCGCCGGCAGCGCACACGATGGCCGCGTGGAGTACCATTTGCGCAGTCTTCATTCTGACTCTCCATGCACTCATCACCGGGGTGAATCGACAGCTGGCTCCCAGCTCCTACTTTCATTTGCCTGCGATGCGCAAGTCTCCCCACACCCTGCCCTGGCTGGATGCCGACGAAACCTTCCCCCTGGTCGACACGGCCTGGGGCGAGGGTGATCCGGCGCCGGGCTTGCTGGCAGCCGGACGTACGCTGGCTGTGCCGACCCTGCTGCAAGCCTACACACTCGGCATTTTTCCGTGGTTTGGCGTGGGGCAGCCTGTTTTGTGGTGGAGCCCCGACCCCCGCATGGTGCTGCGCACGCCCGATTTCAGGTTGCATCGTTCGCTTCGCAAAAGCATCACGCATTTTCGCGATGCGTCCGGGCACGCCATACGCGTCGACACGGCGTTTGCCCAGGTGATAGGCGCTTGCGCCAGCACACCGCGCGCGGGGCAAGCGGGCACCTGGATTGTTCCGGACATGGTGCAGGCCTACATCGCACTGCACAGGGCGGGCCATGCGCACAGCATTGAAACCTGGATAAACGGCGAACTCGTCGGCGGTCTGTATTGCGTCAACATCGGCGGCATGGTGTTTGGCGAATCCATGTTTGCGCACCGGACCGATGCCTCCAAACTGGCGCTGGCGGCCCTGGTGGCTTTTTGCCGGGCTCAGGGCATCACCATGATTGACTGCCAGCAGAACACCCGGCACCTGGCTTCGCTCGGTGCGGCGGAAATTCCGCGTGCGCAATTTGTCGCGCATGTGGCAGCCAGCGCAGCACTCACCCCACCCACGTGGGAATTTGAACCCCTATACTGGAATCAGTTATTGACGCCCGAATTCAGCCCCCCCCTGACGACGTGACGCATCTCAAAGACCTGCCCCTTCAGGCGCTGCAGTTTTATGCCACAGCGCCCTACCCCTGCAGCTACCTGCCCGGCAGGCAGGCGCGCTCGCAGGTCGCCACACCCAGCCACCTGATTCACAACGCGGCCTATTCGGAGCTGGTCACCAACGGCTTTCGCCGCAGCGGCATGTTCACTTACCGTCCCTACTGCGATGGCTGCCAGGCCTGCGTGCCCTTGCGTGTGCCCGTCGGCAGCTTTGTGCCCGACCGCAGCCAGCGCCGCGCCTGGAAGCGCCACCAGTCCTTGCAGGCGCGCGTGCTCAAGCTGTGTTTCATGCCCGAGCATTACCAGCTTTACCTGCGTTACCAGAACGGCCGTCACTCCGGCGGCGGCATGGACCACGACAGCGTGGACCAGTACACCCAGTTCCTGCTGCAAAGCCGCGTCAACTCGCGCCTGGTTGAGTTCCATGAAACCCTGCCCAGCGGGGAGGCGGGCGCGCTCAAAATGGTGTCGATTCTGGACGTACTCGAAGACGGCGTTTCTGCCGTCTACACTTTTTACGAGCCCGATGCCCAGGCCAGCTACGGCAACTACAGCGTGCTCTGGCAGATTGAACAGGCGCGCCAGTTGGGCCTGCCCCATGTCTACCTCGGGTATTGGATAGCCCAGAGCCCGAAGATGAACTACAAAGCCCGGTTTTTGCCGAACCAGATTCTGGTCGATGGTGAGTGGGTTGCAGCCCCTGCCGCCTAGCCCGGCGCCTGGCTGAACCTGCGCGCAGCGCAAAAGACGCCACACCCTTGCGTTTAAGCCGCATTTCACAGGATAAAATTTGCGCAGACCTCCTATGAAAAAGCTCGACCCATCCACCCCGCCCGCCAAACCTACCGTTCAGGTGATAGAGCGCATGTTCACCTTGCTGGAGATTCTGGCGACGCGTGAGGAAGCCGTCTCGCTCAAGGAAATCAGCGAAAAATCGGGCCTGCATCCGTCAACGGCACATCGCATCCTGAACGACCTGGCCACCGGCCGTTTTGTGGACAGGCCTGTCGCCGGCAGCTACCGCCTGGGCATGCGCCTGCTCGAACTCGGCAACCTCGTGAAAGCGCGCCTCAGCGTACGTGATGCCGCCCTGACACCGATGCGCGAGTTGCACCGCCTGATTCAGCAACCGGTGAACCTGAGCGTGCGCCAGGGTGATGAAATCATTTATGTGGAGCGCGCCTACAGCGAGCGCTCTGGGATGCAGGTGGTGCGGGCGATTGGCGGGCGCGCGCCGCTGCACCTGACTTCTGTGGGCAAGCTGTTTCTCGCATTTGATGACCCGCAGCGCCTGCGAACCTACGCCACACGCACCGGCTTGCCGGGCCAGACCAAAAACAGCATCACCCAGCTAGGCACGCTGGAGCGCGAACTGTCCAAGGCACGCCAGTACGGCATTGCGCGCGACAATGAGGAACTGGAACTCGGGGTGCGCTGCATGGCCGCCGGTATTTACGACGACCAGAGCAAACTGGTGGCGGGCCTGTCGATCTCGGCACCTGCGGACAGACTGGACGAAAGCTGGTTGCAAAAACTTGAGGCAACCGCACACGAAATTTCGGCAGCGCTCGGCTACCGATCCGAAAATTTCAAGTAAAAAGGCCTCTAGCCCTTATAAAGAAAGCGCCAGCAGCTATCAATAAGATAGCGAGAGTGGCAGGCGAAGAAGCTAAAGAGCCGGCTTTGCGACGCTTCAGCCGTTGCTGGGCCTCGCAGCTGCGCTGATTTTCGGCACATTGGCCGGCTGCGACTCGACCCAGCGGCGAACACGTTCGGCGTCACCCAGGCGGCTGAGTTTTCCGGCAGAGTCCAGAAACACCATGATCAGCTTGCGTCCGGCAATTTTTGTCTGCATGACCAGACACTGGCCTGCTTCCGAGATGTAGCCTGTCTTTTGCAGGCCAATGTCCCAGTCGGGGTTTTTGACCAGCCGGTTGGTGTTGTTGTACTGCAGCGTCTGCCGGCCCATTGCCACCTGGTAACCGGTGGACGTGGAGAGTTCGCGAAGCACTGGGTCGGCGTGCGCGGCATTGACCAGGGTGGCCAGATCCTGCGCGCTGGACTGGTTCTGGCTGGACAGGCCGGTGGGTTCGACGTAACGGGTGCCCTTCATGCCCAGCAGTTTGGCCTTGGCGTTCATCAGATTGACAAACGAAGGCATGCCACCGGGGTAAGTGCGGCCCAGCGCATGCGCAGCGCGGTTTTCGCTGGACATCAAAGCCAAATGCAGCAGTTCGCCACGGGTCAGGCTGGCGCCGACGCGCAGGCGTGAGCGGCTGCCTTTTTCCGTGTCCACGTCGTCTTGCGTGATGGTGATGCTTTCGTCCATGGGCAACTGGGAACCGCTGATGATCATGCCGGTCATCAACTTGGTCAAAGACGCAATCGGCAACACGGCCTGGTCGTTCTTGCTGAACAAAACTTCATGCGTATCCTGATCGATCACCAGTGCCACGCTGGACTTCAGGTCCAGCGGATCCTGCGCGCTGTGCAGGCCGGCGATCTGCCCAAACGAAGGCCTGGCAGGTATTGCGACGATGATGGGCTTGCGCGGGGCTTTGGTTACAAAGCGAACGCTCTTGCGGCTGGAGACGACTTTTTTGGAAACCGTCTTTGTCGCCTGGGATTTTTTGACCACCTGGCGTTTGGCGGGAGCCGCTTCCGAAGCAACCGGAAAAATCAACGCGACCGAGACAGTAAGAAGTCCAACGAGTTGTAAGCTGCGTTTGAATATCAGGTTCAGCGTGTTGATCATTGATTCGCCTCCAGTTGCGATTAATGCGATGCTGGAGTGTATACAAATAGAAAAAGTCACGCAATATCAATCGTTTGCGTGACTTTCCTAAACGCAACAATTAACTCGATGCTGGTTTGGGCTTCCGCCGCAATGCGGACCCACAAAAAATTACTAAGTTATTGATTTAAAAGGATTTTGTCGTCAGCCAGGACTTAACCTTGGGCCGCCACCCGGTCAGCTTTGCTCTGCAACTTGCTCAGGGCGCTCAAATAAGCCTTGGCCGAAGCAACAACAATGTCCGGATCCGCGCCCACGCCGTTGACGACACGGCCGCTGTTTTGCAGCCGAACCGTCACCTCGCCCTGGCTTTCGGTGGAACCGCTGATCGCATTGACCGAATACAGCACCATCTCGGCGCCGCTTTTGACGTGTGTTTCGATGGCCTTGAGCGACGCATCGACCGGACCATTGCCGTCGGATTGGCCTCTGACTTCCTTGCCGTCCACGGTGAACACCACGCTGGCCTGCGGGCGCTCACCGGTTTCGCTGTGCTGGGACAGTGAGACAAAGCCGTACTGCTCTTTCTCATGCGTGACGCTTTCGTCGCTGACCAGCGCCAGGATGTCCTCGTCGAAAATTTCGCTCTTGCCATCGGCCAGTTCCTTGAAACGCGCAAACGCCGCATTGGTGTCCGCCTCGCTTTCCATCTGAATGCCCAGATCCTGCAAGCGCTGCTTGAAGGCGTTGCGGCCGCTGAGCTTGCCCA
>JAZKIE010000200.1:0-1922 GCA_040385025.1 Pseudomonadota bacterium
ACCATGTGTTCGGTCATCTCGGTGCCGGTGCCGCCAAGTTCGCACAGCGTTTCGCCTGACTCGCCCCATTGCGCAAAGCCCGCCTGGCTGAACTCAATCACCTCGCCGTCGTCGGCGCTGACAAAACCGGCCGGCCCGAACAGATTGGCCTGGCGCAACCGGCGCCGCGTCATCTCGGGCGTGTCGTCCGAAAATCCGAAATGCGTCCAGACAAAATCAAACTCGCCCTGGCCACGCGGGACGATGTGGCGCGTGCTCAGGGAGTTGACCTGCTGCTGGATGATCAGGCTGGGAAACAGCGTGATCATGGTCACGGTGGGCGTGATGTCGGTCCCGGGATTCGATGGGTCAGCAAGCTTCCACCAGGCTTCGGGCACCACGTCGAGCAGGCGGTCGTCGTGCAGCGCCATATTGGCCTTGAAGGAGGTCACGCCTTCGGTCACCGCGGCGTTCTGCCCTCCCTCGTTGCGGCGCGAGATCATCACCGCGTGGCGGCCGTGGGCGTCCATCACCATGCGGCTTTTCTGGTCGGCGCGCCACAAACCGAAAGTGACAAACCAGGTGTGCAGCAGGCCGGGGTGGTAGGGGTCCTTGATGTTTTCCATCATCAGCTTCCAGTTGCCCGGAATGCGCTGGCGGTTGTAGCCCAGCAAGGTCAGTTCCCGGCCCTTGAAGATGCGCTCCAGCCAGGGCATGACATTCGGACCGAGGTAATCTTCCAGCGGCTCGGCAGCATCGCTAAAAGTCGCAAACACCAGGCCGTGCAGCACGGCGACCCGCAGTTTGGTCAGGCCATGGTCCTTCAGGTCAAAGCCTTCGGGCATGCCGCCGTTGACACAGTCCCCCTCCTTCACGCCGTCCTTGAACGGCAGGCCGGCCAGGTCGCCGTTGAGCTTGTAGGTCCACTGGTGGTAAGGGCAGACAAAACTGCGCGCATTGCCCTGCGGGTTCTGGCAAAAACGCACGCCACGGTGTGCGCAGCGGTTTTCCACCACGCGGATGCCGTGATCGGTGTCCCGGTCCTTGGGCGCCACACGGTCACGCACCATCACCACCTGGCGCTCACCCACATGGCTGAGTTTGAAGTCGCCCAGCTTGGGTATCTCGACCGCGAGGCCGACATAAGACCAGTGCGGGCCGTAGAAAATTTTCTCCAGCTCGCGCTGGTACAACTGCTCGTCGGTGTAGGCCCAGAAGGGGACGCGGCTGGAGCCCGGCTGGCTCCAGCGCGAGAGGGTGTGGGGTGCGTTCATTTTGGCTGCGTCTCCGGATACTTTTCCGTCCAGCATAAATAATACGCTTACTTATTAATTTCGGCCAGCCGCTGGCCAGCGAGGGTCACACCACTGCAGTTTTTTTGTTGCGGCTGGCCTTCCAGGCGCCGTACAGCACGATCAGGCCGGGAATCAAAATCATGGCCCAGATGATCTTGCTCAGATTGGCTTGCACCCACGGCAGGTTGCCGAAGAAATAACCGGCACTGCACAGGCCAACGACCCAGATCAGCGCACCAATGACGTTGTAGGCGCTGAACTTGCCGCGGCTCATCTCGGCCACACCGGCCACAAAAGGCGCAAAGGTGCGGATGAAAGGCATGAAGCGCGCAATGATGATGGTGATGCCGCCGTAACGCTCGTAAAACTCGTGCGCCTGGTTAAAAGCGCGTTTGTTGAAAAATTTCGACTGCTCCCACTGGAACACCTTGGGCCCGAAATAACGGCCAACCGAGTAATTGCACTGGTCGCCGAGGATCGCCGCAACAACCAGAACCCCCATGGCCAGCGGCAAGCTCAGCAGCCCCGCGCCGCACAAGGTGCCGACAATGAACAGCAGCGAGTCACCGGGCAGGAAAGGCATGACCACCACGCCGGTTTCCACAAACACGATCAGGAACAGCAGGGCGTACACCCACATGCCGTAAG
>JAZKIE010000201.1:0-2898 GCA_040385025.1 Pseudomonadota bacterium
CGGGTCAGCGCATCGGGACCGTTGCCGACAATCGTCGCGCCCTTGACCGGGTACAGGATCTTGCCGTTTTCGACCCAGAAGGCTTCGCTCGCGGAGAACACAAACTTGCCCGAGGTGATGTCGACCTGGCCACCGCCGAAATTGGTGGCATACAGGCCCTTTTTGATGCTGGCGACAATTTCTTCAGGTGCCTTGTCGCCGCCCAGCATGTAGGTGTTGGTCATGCGCGGCATGGGCACATGGGCATAACTTTCGCGGCGGCCGTTGCCGGTGGGTTTGACGCCGGACAGGCGCGCATTGAGCGAGTCCTGGATGTAGCCCTTGAGGATGCCGTCCTCGATCAGCACGTTGCGCTGGCTGGCATGGCCTTCGTCGTCGACGTTGAGCGAGCCGCGGCGGTCGGCAATCGTGCCGTCATCAAGAACGGTGACACCCTTGGCGGCCACACGCTCGCCGATTCGCCCGGCAAAGGCGCTGGAGCCCTTGCGGTTGAAGTCGCCTTCCAGGCCGTGGCCGATGGCCTCGTGCAGGAGGATGCCGGGCCAGCCAGGGCCCAGCACCACGGTCATCTCGCCGGCCGGCGCCGGACGGGCTTCGAGGTTGGACAGCGCCGCAGTCACGGCGTCGTTGACGTATTCGTTGATTTGCGCCTCGTCGAAATAGGCCAGGCCGAAACGCCCGCCGCCGCCGCCCGAGCCCATCTCGCGGCGGCTCACGCCACCCACTTTTTTCTCGGCAATCACGGTGACCGACAGGCGCACCAGCGGCCGCACATCGGCGGCCAGCGTGCCGTCAGCGCGCGCCACCATCACCACGTCGTATTCGCTGGCCAGCCCCGCCATCACTTGCACGATGCGGGGGTCCTTGGCCTTGGCGAGTTTTTCCACTTTTTCGAGCAGCTTGACTTTGGCCGTGCTGTCCAGCGTCGCAATCGGGTCCATGTCCTGGTACAGCGCGCGGCCAGGCGCGACCTTGCGTGAGGGCACCTTGACACGTCCGGCACGGGTGGCGGCCGAGATCGTGCGCACGGTGCGCGCGGCATCGAGCAGCGAGGCTTCGGAGATGTCATCAGAGTAGGCGAACGCGGTTTTCTCGCCGCTGACTGCACGCACGCCCACACCCTGGTCGATGCTGAAGGAACCGGTCTTGACGATGCCTTCTTCCAGGCTCCAGCCTTCGCTGCGTGTGTACTGGAAATACAGGTCAGCGTCGTCCACACCCCATGACGTGATTTCACCCAAAGCCCGCGACAAATGCGCCTCGGTCAGCCCGAACGGCGCCAGCAACAGCTTTTGCGCAATCTCCAGCCGCTGCGAGGTCGCGTCGGCGCTGGGCCGGGCGCTGGATGCCGAGGCAGGGCGGCGGGCGGAAGACGGCGAGGATTTGAGTGAGGTCATGCGGTCATTGTAGGCAGTCCGCCCCTGCCTGCGCCCCGCGGGGCTTTCCCTCGCGGGGTGCAGCGGGCTTGTCCAGTGCTTCCTTAGCTCAGGTCGCTGGTGGAGGCGCCCGGGCCGTTGGTTTTGCACGATTCGATGCCGTTGTCGCGCGCCGCGGCGCTGGCGTACATCTGGCTCTGGCCTATCACCTGGTTGTTGGCGGCGCGCAGGGTGAAGTAGGGCGATCCGTCCTTGCCGTCCAGGCGCACGTACCTGGCGTCGTCCGCCGCATTTTTTTTGACGGATTCAATGCCTGCGAGGGCGCTGGCTTTGGCGTCGTACATCTCGCTGGCCAGAATGTTCTGCCCATTGGCAGCCAGCAGCGAGAAGAAATACTTGTCGTTTTTGGACTTCTTGAGTTCGAATTTTCCGGCCATGGCGATGCTCCTTCAGCGAAAAGCAGGGTTGAACAAGGGAACCCATTGCTTGTACTCCGCTGCCGCGCTGCGCGCAACCGCGATTCGGTGACACCTTGCAACAAGCAGGTCGTTAGCGCTCCTGCAGGTATTTGAAAATGGCCGCGTCATCGAGCTCGGCCAGCCCGGCCCGGTGCGCCCCGGCAAACACCTGGCTGGCAAGCGCGCCCAGCGGCCCTTCAAAGCCGGCAGCTTTCGCAGCCTCCAGCGCCAGCCGCGTGTCTTTTTCAAGCAGGGTCACATGGGCACGCGGCGCATAGTCGCCGGCAATCGCGCGGCGCAGGCGGTCCGAGCCGATCCAGCTCTGGCCGCTCGATTGTTCAATCACATCCAGCGTGCGCGCGGCGTCCAGCCCCAGCCGCTCAGCCAGCGCCAGCACCTCGGCGGCACCGACCAGGTTGATGCCTGCCAGCAAGTTGTTGACCAGCTTGGTGCGGGCGCCATCACCGGGCCGGTCACTGATCCGGAACACCTTGGCTGACAGGGCCTGCAGCAGTGTCGCCTGCGCCTCATACACCGCCGGCGCGCAGGCCACCATCAGGCTCATGGAGCCGTCGCGCGCCCGCGCCGGGCCGCCCGACATCGGTGCGTCGACGGTGAACACCCCGATGGCGGCCAGCCGTCTGGCAAAAGTCTCGACCTCCTGCGGCGCGATCGTCGGGCACAGCAGCACGGTATGCCCCGGCTGCAGCATGCGGGCCAGTCCGTGGTCGCCGAACAGCACTTCGGCCGTCTGCGCAGCGTCCACCACACAGACGACAAATGCTACGGAATCGATAGCTGCTTGCGCAGGTTTGGCAAGGGCTAGAGCCCCTTTTTCCTTAAGGGCGGCGACTTTGGAGGGATCGGTGTCACAAACCTGCACGGTCCAACCCTGAGTCAGCAGGTTGGCAGCCATGGCGCCGCCCATGTTGCCTACGCCGATGATGGAGACCTGATTCATGCGGGCACAAGCTCTGGACGCCTCACCTGCTTTATCAGTATGCGTGCGTTCAGATTCGGCGTCTCCGCAGTCCTTCGCCTTGTCGATCCCCGCTTTGCGGGGC
>JAZKIE010000202.1:0-3595 GCA_040385025.1 Pseudomonadota bacterium
TGCTGGTGTCCATGGTGCTGGCGTTGGTGGTGTTGCCCCTTCCGGGCTGAACCGAACGGAGATTTCCATGCAGTTCCTGCAGTCGCTTCCGGTGTCCGCGCAAACCATTGGCTTGCTGCTGCTGTCGAATATTTTCATGACCTTCGCCTGGTATGGGCACCTGAAGAATCTGGCGACCTCACCCTGGTACATCGCGGCATTGATCAGCTGGGGTATTGCGCTGTTCGAGTACCTGCTGCAGGTGCCCGGCAACCGCATCGGCTTCACGCTCTACAGCGTGGGCCAGCTCAAGATCATGCAGGAGGTCATCACGCTGGCGGTGTTTGTGCCGTTTGCGGTGTTCTACCTGAACGAGCCGCTCAAGCTCGATTACCTGTGGGCGGCTTTGTGCATGGTGGGTGCGGTGTATTTCATCTTTCGTTCCACCTGAGCGCAAGCTCCGGTGCAAGGCCATGGCCACAGCGCGTGACGATGGGCTTGCCCGCCCGGTTAAACTGCCGGGAGTTACAAATTTGTCACATCGCTGACATAAATACCCCAGGAGTTGAAGATGCTGTTTGGCAAGCTGTTGCCGCGTGAAGGCAATTTTTTCGAGCTGTTCAACCAGCATGCCGACCGCATTGTTGAGGCGGCGCACGCCTTTGCCAAGCTGGTGGCCAACTACAGCGATGTAGAAAAGCGGGAAAGCTACAACCGCGAGGTTGACAACGCCGAACGTGCTGCCGACCGGATCACCCAGGAGGTGAACCGCATGCTGCACAAGACCTTCATCACGCCTATCGACCGCGAGCAGATCCACTCGCTGATCAATACCATGGACGATGTGGCCGATCTGATTCAGGATTCCGCCGAAACCATGGCGCTGTACGACGTGCGCCACATGACCGATGACATCATGCGGCTGACCGACCTCAGCGTCAAATGCTGCGAGCGCCTGAAAGACGCGGTGGCGCTGATCGACAAGCTCAGCGACGCGGCCACGGCCGAGGCCGCACTCAAGACCTGCGAGGAGATCGACAAGCTCGAGTCCGACGCCGACCGCGTGATGCGCTCGGCCATGAGCCGGCTGTTCCGTGAAGAGCCTGATGTGCGTGAAGTCATCAAGCTCAAGGCGGTCTACGAATTGCTGGAAACCATCACCGACAAATGTGAAGACGTGGCCAACCTGATTGAGGGCATCGTCCTCGAAAACTCCTGAGCGGACGGCGCGTATGGAAACCGTCCAAACTGCCCTGTGGGTCGTGATCATGCTGGTGGCCTTGGCGATTGCCTTCGACTTCATGAACGGCTTTCACGATGCGGCCAACTCGATTGCCACCGTGGTCTCGACCGGCGTACTCAAACCCGGCCAGGCCGTGTTGTTTGCGGCGTTTTTCAACTTTATTGCCATCTTCATTTTTCATCTGAGCGTGGCCGCCACCGTGGGCAAGGGCATCGTGCAGCCGGGCATTGTTGATACCCATGTGGTGTTCGGCGCGCTGATAGGCGCCATCAGCTGGAACCTGCTGACCTGGTACTACGGCATACCCAGCAGTTCGTCCCACGCACTGATTGGCGGCATCGTTGGTGCGGTGATGGCCAAGTCGGGCGCCGGCGCACTGGTGGCCACCGGCATCCTGAAAACCGTGGCCTTCATTTTTGTTTCGCCGCTGCTGGGCTTTTTGTTGGGCTCATTGATGATGGTGGTGGTGGCCTGGGCTTTTCGCCGTGCCACGCCGTCGCGGGTGGACCGCTGGTTCCGGCGCATGCAGCTGGTCTCGGCGGGCGCTTACAGTCTGGGCCACGGCGGCAACGATGCGCAAAAAACCATAGGCATCATCTGGATGCTGCTGATTGCCACAGGCTACACCTCGGTCAGCGACGCGTCGCCACCGACCTGGACCATCATCAGTTGTTACGTCGCGATTGCCGCAGGCACCATGTTTGGCGGTTGGCGCATCGTCAAAACCATGGGGCAAAAGATCACCAAGCTCAAACCGGTCGGCGGTTTCTGCGCAGAAACCGGCGGGGCACTGACGCTGTTTTTGGCCACCGGCCTGGGCATTCCGGTGTCGACCACACACACCATCACAGGCGCCATCGTCGGTGTCGGCTCCACCCAGCGCGCCTCGGCGGTTCGCTGGGGAGTGGCCGGCAACATTGTCTGGGCCTGGATCTTCACGATACCTGCATCGGCCTTTGTCGCGGCGATTGCCTACTGGGTCAGCCTGCAGCTGTTCTGAGCGCCACGGCCTCGCGCGTGAGCCGGGGGCCCTATTTCATGGGTTGAGAGATTTTCCGGGCTTCTTCGACCTGGTATTCAAAATAGCGCTGAAAGCTGAAGACGATGCTGGACATCAGGGCGATGGTGCCAAACAGCAGCGCCAGCACAATGGCGCCCATGGTCAGCCAGTTGGTCCGGCCCGGCGCCGCATCTGGCGCGGCAGCGCGGTTGTGCCGGGCATTCCATTTTTCAGGCGCCATCAGGCCGTAATAAATCGCCGTCAGCGCCGTGCCGGCCAGGGTGAAGCCGAGCAAGGGGATCAGCGCCCAGGCGAGCTGGTCGTCCTGGCCGTACATTCGCACCCTTTCGACACCCCACCAACCCAGCGCGGCGGCGACCGGATGCAGCCAGGCCAGCACATCGCCCACGCCATAGAGGTAGAGGCGGTGAATGCCCAGTTGGCCGCCAGCCAGCGCCAGCCAGGCCGCCAGGGTCTTGTTCTTGTTTTTCATGGAGTCCGTCAGGGTGGGGAGGCAAGAGGTGGGGCGCCAGCGAAATCGCTGGGCGGCAAAGTGTCGCCGGCACCCAGCGGTTTTTGCATGATCACGATATCACGCCAGGCGCCGAACTTCCAGCCGCAGGACGCCACAATTCCGACTTGCGTGAATCCCAAAGCGCGATGCAGCCCGACCGAGCCCGCGTTGGCCGAGTCGCCAATGATGGCCATGATCTTGCGGATGCCTGCGCTTTCGCAGCGTGCCAGCAGTTCAGAGAGCAGGGCGCGGCCAACGCCCTTGCCACCCGCGTCGGGCGCCAGGTAGATCGAGTCTTCTACCGAATAGCGGTAGGCCGGCCGCGGCTTGAACCAGTTGCCGTAGGCAAAACCGACGACGGTGCCGGCCTCCTCGGCGACCAGGTAGGGCAAGCCCTTGGACAACACGTCAGCGCGTCGCGTGCCCATGTCGGCCACACTGGGCGGCTCGGTTTCAAAGGTGCCGGTGCCGTGCAGCACGTGGTGCGCATAAATGGCGGTGATGGCGGGGAGGTCGTCTTCGCGGCTGGGGCGTATCAGGGGCATGACTGGCTCAAAAAGAAGGCCGGAAGGCCGATTGGAGGGGAATTGCGGAGCGCGGGTTATAATCTCAGGCTTTGCAGCATTTCGCTGGCCGGGTGCCATGTCGTGTGTCTCAATCGCTGCAGGAACATTTTGGGGTGATCTTTTTTCACCCCGCCACCCGAAGGATAAATCATGGTCGTCATTCGACTCTCGCGCGGCGGTTCTAAACACCGTCCTTTTTTCAATATCGTTGTGGCTGACAAACGTGTCCGCCGCGATGGCCGTTTCATCGAGCGCATCGGTTTTTACAACCCGATCGCCAAAGGTGGCGAAGA
>JAZKIE010000203.1:0-3144 GCA_040385025.1 Pseudomonadota bacterium
CGGGCTGCGCGCATTTGCTATCAAAAAAATAGCTGCTTGCGCAAGCCAGGCATGGGCTGGAGGCCGATTTCACTCATTGCCTTTTTCAGGTTTTGCTGTCTACCTCCAACCATGCCTGTTTAACGGGGCTGGTATTTAGCCCGGCAGCCGATGGCGGGTGTGCCTGCCGTCCTACAGCCCCGCACAACCCTCCCGCCTAAGCTGCTGGCTCATGAGCACACCGCCCGACATCGACCTCACCGAGCCCCCTCCATCCCGCCTGCGGCAGTTTGCTGCTGCCATAGCCCATGGCCTGCGGCATCCGACGCTGCGCGGCATGGCCTGGGGCCTGGCGGCGGTGCCGGTGGTGCTGCTGATCTACGTGCTGGCGCTGATTCCGTTCACGCCCAGCATCAACGACCTGCGCAAGGCCAAGGCGGCCAAACCCTCGGTGGTGCTGTCGGCCGACGGGCAGGAACTGACAGTATTCAGCCGCGCCAACCGCGACTGGGTGCCGCTGGCTGACATTTCCCCGCATGTGGTCAATGCACTGATCAGCACCGAGGACAGCCGTTTTTACCAGCACCGCGGCATGGACCTGCGGCGCACGGTGGCCGCAGCGATGAACACCGTGCAGGGCAAGGTGCAGGGCGGCTCGACCATCACGCAGCAATTGGCGCGCAACCTCTACCCCGAAGAAATCGGCCGTGCCCGCACCATGACACGCAAGATCAAGGAGGCCATCACCTCGCTGAAGATCGAGGCGGTGTATTCCAAGGACGAGATCCTGGAGACCTACCTGAACACCGTGCCTTTTCTGTACAACGCCTATGGCATCGAGATGGCGGCGCGCACCTACTTCGACAAAACCTCCGACACGCTGGATGTGCTGGAAAGCGCCACCCTGATCGGCATGCTCAAGGGCACGAGTTATTACAACCCGGTACTGAACCCGGAGCGCGCGCTGCAGCGCCGCAACACCGTGCTGGGCCGCATGGTCAGGCACCAGAAACTGCCGGCCGAACAACTGGCCGCGCTGAAACAGATGCCGCTCAAGGTGGACTTTGAGCGCCAGGATCCCGAGCTCGGCCCGGCGCCGCACTTCACACAGCAACTGCGCCGCTGGTTGATCGAGTGGGCCGACCGCAACAGCTACAACATGTATGCCGATGGCCTGGTGGTTCACACCACGATTGATTCGCGGCTGCAGGCCATGGCCAATCAGGCGCTGACGCTGCAGGCGGACAAACTGCAGGCGCTGTCGGACGCGGACTGGGCGCAAAAGTCCGGCTGGACCGCCAAAGGCGCCAAGCGTGAGTTGATGCTGACCTTTGTGCGCGATTCGGCCGAGTACCAGGCCGCGATCCAAGCCGGGCAGAGCGATGAGCAGGCCTTCAAGGCACTGGCCGGCGACATGGCCTTCATGCAGAAGTTGCGCGAGGACAAGACGCGGCTGCAGGCCGGTTTTCTGGCGCTGAACCCCTCCAACGGCCATGTGATGGCCTGGGTCGGCAGCCGCGACTTCGCCATCGACCAGTTCGACCACGTGGCGCAGGCGCGCCGGCAGCCGGGCTCGACCTTCAAGCCTTTTGTGTATGGCGCCGCGTTTGAAAACGGCTCGCGGCCTTATGACGGTTTTGTGGACCAGGCGGTAGACATCGCTATGGGCGACGGCACGTTCTGGCGGCCCACCGACGGCGGCGGTCCCAGCGGCGCGCCCATGACGCTGCGCGAAGGTCTGGTGTATTCCAAAAACACCATCACCGCGCAGGTGATGCAAATCGTTGGCCCGGCGCGTGTGGCCAGCCTGGCGCGCAGCATGGGTGTGCGCCAGAGCAAGCTCGATGAAGTGATGTCGCTGGCGCTGGGCACCAGCCCGGTCACGCTCAAGGAAATGGTCGCGAGCTACGGCACGCTGGTCAATGATGGCCGCTATGTTGAACCGATGGTGGTCACGCGTGTGGAGGACCGCCATGGCCAGGTGGTGGAAGCGTTTTCAAGCGCGGTGGCCGAAACCGCCATGTCGACTTCTGCCGCCAACATGCTGGTGGACGTGATGCGCGGTGTGGTGGACCAGGGCACGGGCGCCGGCATACGCAGCCGCTACGGCATACGCGCCGACGTGGCCGGCAAGACCGGCACCACCCAGGACAACACCGACGGCTGGTTCATCCTGATGCACCCGCAACTGGTGGCGGGCGCCTGGGTCGGTTTCAACGACAACCGCGTGACCATGGGTAACCGCTGGGGCCAGGGCGCGCAAAGTGCGCTGCCCATGGTGGGCGAGTTTTTTCAGCAGGCGATCAAGGCCAGGGTGGTCGATGCCCGTGCCAAGTTCTCCGTGCCCGAAGGCCTGAGCAAGCAGTCGCCGCCGCCCGGCCTGGACCCGCTGCTGCTGCCGGGTGCGCCGCTGGCCGAGATCAACCCGACCGAGCCGTCGCTGGCCAGTGCGGTGACGCTGCAAGGCGCTCAGAGCGGCACACCGGCCCCATCGGGCGTGTTGTCGCCGCCACCGATCAAGTATGTGAACATCCAGATCCAGCCGGCCGCTCCGGCAAGCGCTGCCGACCTGGCGGCGATGCCACCGCCGGCCCGGCGCATGGAGCCCGTGACCCAGGACGCGCCGCGGGAACTGCCAGTGCTGGAGATGCCCGCCCCGCGCGTGGTCTCCGAGCCTTGATGGCCTTACCGGCGTGACGCTGCGGCCGGCCGCCAGGCCAGCCAGGCGATCAGCGCCAGTAACACCGCCTGCAAGGGCAGCCGCAGCACCAGTGCCCAATACGGCACCGAGGCAAACAGCGCTGGCTCTTGCAGCATGTAGACATGCGCCGGCGTCACGGCAATGGTCAATACAAACAGTCCCCACAACGCAGCGCGCCTTGCCGTGTGCCAAAGAAGACCCACAGCCCCGAGCAACTCCGCCACGCCGCTGATCAGCACGACCTCGCGCGGCCAGGGCATCCACGGCGGCACGATGCGCATTTCTGCCTCGGTAAACACAAAGTGCGCGATCCCGCCCAGCAAGAACCACAGGAACACAAAGGCCAGGCCAGCGCGTTCGGCTTCGCGCAAAAAAGACAGGGATGCTGGATTCATGGGTGCAGTGTGAAGCAAAACGCTTGACCTCGAGTGCACTCGAGCTTTTCCAATCAGCATCCCTTCCAT
>JAZKIE010000204.1:0-2721 GCA_040385025.1 Pseudomonadota bacterium
GGCTTGCCGTCGCCCTTGAGGCTCATCATGATGTTGAGGCCGGCCTTGCGCACTTCCCAGAGGTTTTTTTGGGGCGCGTCGTCCGTCATTTCAACGACCGCGTCGGGCAGCAGCAAATCGCCCATCAATTCGCCCAGGCGTTTGAGGTGCGGCAGCAAGTCCGCCTTGCTGGCCCCAGAAAATTCCACCAGCAAAATCGCCGCCGGCTGGCCGATCAAGGCGCTGCGAATCGTCGGTGCAAACGCCGGGTTTTGCAGCGACAAATCAATCATGGTGCGGTCCACCAGTTCAACCGCCGTCAATGTGCCGTCGCCGATCTTGACGATGTGCTGGGCCGCGTCCATCGCGCGGTAAAAAGTCGGAAAGTTCACCACACCCAGCACCTTGGCTTTGGGCAACTCAGCCAGTTGCAGGGTCAGCGATTTGGTCAGGGCCAGCGTGCCTTCGCTGCCGATCAGCAGGTGCGACAGGTTGACCGAGCCGTCGGTGGTGTAGGGGCGCTCGCTGCGCGGATCAAAAATGTCCAGGTTGTAGCCGCCAACACGCCGCATCACCGTCGGCCAGAGCTGCTTGATCGCTGGTTGCAGTTCTTCGGCCAGTGTGCGCACATAACTGCCGAGCTCGCGCGCCTTGCCGCTGCTGCCGGACCAGCTGCCGAGTTGCAGCAGGTGGCCGTCGGCGGTCCAGGCCTCGGCGCCCAGCACGTTGTGCACCATGTTGCCGTAGGCGATGCTGCGGCTGCCGCAGGAGTTGTTGCCGGCCATGCCGCCCAGCGTGGCCTGCGCCGCCGTGGACACATCGACCGGGTACCACAGGCCGTGTTTTTTGAGGGCGGCGTTCAGGTGGTCGAGCACGATGCCGGGCTCGACCACGGCTGTGCGCTTGTCAACATCCACGTCCACGATGTTGCGCATGTGTTTGGCATGGTCAATCACCAGCCCGGTGCCCACGGTCTGCCCGCACTGGCTGGTGCCGCCGCCGCGCGGAACAATCGGCACGCCCATGTCGCGGCAGATGTCCAGCGCAGTCTTCACGTCGGGCGCGCCGGTCGGCACAAACACCCCGGCCGGCATCACCTGGTAAATCGAGGCATCGGTGGCATAGCGGCCGCGGTCGGCGGCAGTGAACAGCACCTCGCCGCAGGTTTCAGTGGCCAGCCGCGCCGCCAGCTTGCCGGCGACTTCGTTGCTGACGCGCGAGACCTGTTCGTAGGTCTGCGCCGCTGTTTCGCGCGCCACCTTCAGAGGCAGGGGCGCGTTCATGCCTTGGCCTGCGCCAGGGCCGCGCTGTTGGCCGCGCGCACCTGTTCGATCACCACACCGAGTTTGTTGTTGAGGTGGGCGCCCAGCACGGCCCGCATGGCCTGCGGGTCGCGTGCGCTCAGCGCCTGCACCATCAGCTCATGCTCCTCGACAGCGGCCTTCCATTTCTCGCCGTCCTGGTTGGAGCGAAAGCGCAGGGCCTGCAGCCGGGCGTTGACCTGGTTGTAGGTGGCGGTCAGCACCGGGTTCTTGGCGGCGGCATTGATGGCGCGGTGGATCGCCGAGTTGAGCTGGTAATAGGCCGGCAGGTCGCGCCGCGTGTAGGCCGCCAGCATTTCGTAATGCATGGCCTTGATCTCGTCGAGTTCGGCCTCGGTGATGCGCTCGGCCGCCAGCGCGCCCGACTGCGCTTCCAGCCCGGACATCACTTCAAAGGTGTTGAGGATGTCGGCTTCGGTCAGCTCCACTGCGATCGCGCCACGATTCGGCAGCAATTCGACCAGGCCCTCGGCGGCCAGCATCTTGATGGCTTCGCGCAGCGGCGTGCGCGAGACATTGAGGACCTCGCTGAGTTCGCGTTCATTGAGCTTGGCGCCCGGTGCGATGCGGTTTTCGACCAGCATCTGGCGCAGGCGATGCGCCACCTGTTCATGCAGGGCGGCGCGGGGAATGGGGATGATGTCAGCACTCATGTGTAAATTTTGTATGCAAAAAAGACTCAAGTCAAACCCTATATTTGGCTTAAAAAGGTTGACAAATGAATTTTGTATGCAAAAAATGGAGCTTCTTCACGGAGTATCCGATTTATGCTGACGCTTGACTTCCACCCCACCGGCCGCCATTTCCTGCAAATCCCCGGTCCGTCCCCGGTGCCAGACCGCATCCTGCGCGCCATGAGCCTGCCAACCATCGACCACCGCGGCCCCGAGTTCGGCGCGCTCGGCCTGAAGGTGCTGGCCGACATCAAAAAAATCTTCAAGACCAAACAGCCGGTGATGATTTACCCGGCCTCCGGCACCGGCGCCTGGGAAGCGGCCCTGGTCAACACCCTGAGCGCCGGCGACCATGTGCTGATGTACGAGACCGGGCACTTCGCGGCGCTGTGGCAAAAGCTGGCCGCGCGTGTCGGCCTGAAGACCGAGGTGATGAGTGATCCGGGCGCCGAAGTCTGGCGCCACGGCGTGCGCGCCGACCTGATCGAGGAACGGCTCAAGGCCGACACCCAGCACAGCATCAAGGCCGTCTGTGTGGTGCACAACGAAACCTCCACCGGCGTCACCAGCAACATCGCCGCCGTGCGCAAGGCGATCGACGCGGCGAAACACCCGGCGCTGCTGCTGGTGGACACCATCTCCGGCCTGGCCTCGGCCGACTACAAACACGACGAGTGGGGCGTGGACGTCAGCATCAGCGGCTCGCAAAAAGGCCTGATGCTGCCGCCCGGCATCAGCTTCAACGC
>JAZKIE010000205.1:0-1658 GCA_040385025.1 Pseudomonadota bacterium
GGTCCTGGCACACACCGGCGCCGGCTTCAAACGCCTGCAAGGCCGTGGTGGTCACCGTGGTGCTATTTTTTTGATAGCTGACCGCCCCCGCCACACCCTGGCTGAGGGCCAAAAGCATGCCCAGATCGGCACGCCCGGCCACGGGCGCCGACACGAAGCCCCGGCCAAACTCCGCCAGCCGCTCGTGAGGTGTCGCCAGGTGCGTGGCGCGCAGGAAAAAGGCCGGATGCGGCAAGGTGTCCGCATCGGTGAACTCGGCAATGCCCAGGGTTTCGACATCGCCGGCGGCATTGACCAGGCTCCAGCGCACGTTGTCCGCGACCTGGCCGACGAAGGTGTAGGAACTGACCTTGTTGCCAAAGGCGTCACCTTGGTCGAACAATTTTTCAGGCGCGCCCAGGCTCCAGAAATGCACGGTCTGCGCCGGACCGGACAGTGGCGTCAGCCACATGGTCTGCAACGCATACCGTAGCGGCTCGGTGTAGCGGTAGTCCGTCACATGGCGGACATGCAACTTCATGGCCGACACCTTGGGTTCCCAGCCAAAACGATGATGCGTCTCAACTGGTGGCCGGCACCAGAAAATCGCGGCTGATGCAGGCTCCGAGTTCGTTGACGCGGTCCAGGAACTGCGTCAGGTAGGCATGCAGACCGGTGGCCAGGATTTCATCAATACGGGCGTACTTCAGGTCGGAATTGAGCTTGCCGGCACGGCGCACCGTCTCGCAGGTCGTGTCGTCGGTCACCAGCTTGAGGTTGCTCACCACCTCTTGCAGGCTGGCCGCCAGCGAGCGCGGCATGTCGGCGCGCAGGATCAGCAGCTCGGCCACGCGTTCGGGCTTGATCACGTTGCGGTAGACGCGGCGGTAAATCTCGAAGGCGCTGACGCTGCGCAAAATCGCGCTCCAGTGGTAGAAGTCGTACTCCTGGTCCTTCTCGCTGGCGGCGCCGTAAAAGTCGCTCTGCACCGCGTGAAACTTCACATCGACCAGCCGCGCCGTGTTGTCGGCGCGTTCGAGGAAAGTGCCCAGTCGCATGAAGTGCAGCGCCTCATCCTGCAGCATGGTACCGACCGTGACGCCGCGCGACAAATGCGAGCGGAACTTGACCCACTCGAAAAACTGGCCGGGGTCACGCTCAAACTCGCCGTTGCGCAGCATGCGGAAGATTTCCAGGTAAGTCTGGTTCTGGGTTTCCCAGACCTCGGTGGTCAGCGTACCGCGCACCGCGCGGGCGTTCTCCCGGGCGTTCTTCAGGCAGGAGATGATGCTCGACGAGTTTTTTTCGTCACGCACCATGAAGTCCATCACGTCGCGCGCATTGATTGCGCCGTATTTTCCTTCGTAGGCAGACGACAGCTCGCTGATGCTCAGCAGGCCCTGCCAGCCGACCTGCGCCACACCGGTCGATTGCGGCAGCAGCGAGGTCTGGTAGTTGACGTCCAGCATGCGCGCGGTATTCTCCGCACGCTCTGTATAGCGGGACATCCAGAAAAGGTGATCAGCGGTTCTTGAAAGCATGATGAGTCCTTTCCCTGTTAGTTCGATTTAAGGGACTGCGACTGGGATTGGCCAGACTGCAACTGGCTTTGCGATGACCCGGATTGCGACTGTCCCGAAGCGTAGTTGTCATCTTCCAGCACCCAGGTGTCCTTGGTG
>JAZKIE010000206.1:0-1901 GCA_040385025.1 Pseudomonadota bacterium
TACAGCCCCGGCAGCGCGGCGCCGGCCTCGACTTCGGCCATGATCCAGGCCTCCAGCCGCTCCTGCTCGGGCGCTAGCGCCAGCATCTCGTCCAGCAGCGCGGCCGGGATCAGCACCGCGCCGTCGTCATCGACCACCACCACATCGCCCGGAAAAACCGCGACGCCGCCGCAGGCAATCGGCTGCTGCCAGGCCACAAAGGTCAGGCCCGCCACCGAAGGCGGCGCGGCCGCGCCATTGCACCAGACCGGCAGGCCGGTGGCCAGCACGCCCGCCTGGTCCCGCACCACACCGTCGCTCACCAGCGCCGCCACGCCGCGTTTGGCCATGCGGGCGCACAGGATGTCGCCGAAGATGCCGGCGTCGGACACGCCCATGGCATCCACCACGGCGATGCAGCCGGCCGGCATGTCTTCAATCGCGGCACGGGTCGAGATCGGCGAGGCCCAGGACTCTGGCGTGGCCAGGTCTTCGCGCGCCGGTACAAAACGCAGCGTGAAAGCCCGCCCAATCAGGCGCGGCTGGCCGGGGCGCAAGGGCCGCGCGCCGCGCAGCCAGACATTGCGCAGGCCTTTTTTCAGCAGCAGGGTGGTCAGCGTGGCGGTGGTGATGCCGGACAGAATTTCGACAGCCCGCGCGTCGAGAGCCATGTTGATGGTGTTGCCCGTCATCAGAGCTTGACCTTGCCGGTCCAGATGTCCTTGTACATGGCCCAGTCGCTCATGAAACTGTAAAGCGGGCGCTTGAAGGAGGCGGGCTTGTTTTTCTCGAACACAAAATGGCCGACCCAGGCAAAGCCGTAGCCGCACAGCAGGCCGACCAGCAGCCACCAGGGGTTGCGCGTAACCAGCGCGGCCGCGAGGCACAGCAGCGACAGGCTGGCGCCTGCGAAGTGCAGGCGGCGGCAGGTGCGGTCGCTGTGTTCGGTCAGGTAGAAGGGATAAAACTCCGCGAAGCTCTTGAAGGCTTTGGCGTCGACGGGAGCGCTTGGCGCTGCGGTGCTGGCTGGGTTCATGGCGGGTCTCCGGGTGATTCGCCATGATAGCCACAGCGGCGCCTCGGGATCAAGCGATGGAAAACGGCGCCTTCAAAAAGCCCCGAAAGCGCGCGCGCCCGCCGCGCGTGGGCGCGGCGCTCAGCGCATAGTCGGGAAAGCGCTGCAAAAACCGCCCGACGGCAACCCGGCCTTCGAGCCGCGCCAGGCTCAGGCCCGCGCACTGGTGGATGCCAAAACCGAAGGCCAGGTGGCGGTTGTCCGCGCGATTCAGGTCCAGTTGTTCGGGGTGGTCAAACTGCGCCGGGTCGCGGTTGGCCGCGCCTATGCACAAGGTCAGCAAGGTGCCTGCCGGCAGGTCCACGTCGCCGACGGTACAGGCCTTGACCGCGCGCCGGTTGCTGAGCTGGTTGGACGATTCAAAACGCAGGAACTCGTCGATCTCCACAGTCAAATCGGGCGCCAGACCCCGTCCTTCTTGCGCAGACAGCTGCAGTTTTGATAGCAAATCAGACTTGGCCTGGGGCCATTCCTGCAGCGCCACCAGGGCATTGCCGATCAGGTTGGTGGTGGTTTCATGGCCAGCGTTGAGGATGAAGACGCAGTTTTGCAGCAGCTCGCTCTCGCTGAGGCCTTGTCCCGCATCCTCGCCCTGGATCAATCGTGTCAGCACGTCGTGTTCGGGGTCGCCCGGATGTTGGCGGCGTTCGGTCACCAGCGTTTTGAGGTAGGTCGTGAATTCAGTGACGCTGCGGTTGCCCAGGGCTTCCTGTTCGGGGGTGAGTTTGGGTTCGAGCGCGCCCAAAATGGCCAGCGACCAGTCGCGCAGCGGGCCGCGGTCTGCGTGCGGCACACCGAGCAGGTTGCCGATGATTTCGACCGGGATCGCCGAGGCGAAGTCTTCGAT
>JAZKIE010000207.1:0-3578 GCA_040385025.1 Pseudomonadota bacterium
GAAGAAGGCTTCATGCAGGACATCGAGCGCTTCACCAAGCAGAACATCGAAAAAGTCACCGTGCCCGGTTTTGAAGCCGAACCCGGCGAAAAAGCCGAGCCGCTGGCCATGGGCCGCCAGACCATCTGGGGCGGCATTGGCAAGCCGCCAAGCCGTGACGTGATGCAGGCCGCCGCCAAGGCAGCCAGATCCGAAATGATGACGCGTATCCGCGAAACCAAGCCGCAAGGTGGCCGTGGCGGCAACGCCGGTGGTGGTGGCAACGGCGGCGGCAATGGCGGCGGCCGTGGCCGCAACGGTGGGGGCGGCAACGGCGGCCGCAGCCAGCCACAAGGTGGTCAGCCGCGCCAAAATTCCGGATATGGTGGTCAGCCTGCTCAGCAGCAAGCGAGGAATTCCAATGCACAACCCCCAAGGCAGCGCGAACCCGAGGAACGCGGTGACGCCCAACCTACCAGCCACGTCTCTTCCGGCTTCCCCTCTTCCGGCCAGCCCACAGGCGGCAACCGCGGCAACTACCGTGGCGGCGGACGCCCTGCAGGCGGCGGCGGTGGTGGCGGACGCTCGGGTGGCGCTGGTGGCCGGGGCAACGGGTCTGGTCGGTCGGGAAATTCTGGCTCGTTTACTGGCCGATAAAAGCTATTCGGCGGTCCACTGTGTGGGCCGCCGCAGTCCGCAGGAGGCTCACCCCAAGCTGGTGATTCACCTCACCGACAACTTCGCCGACTTTGAAGCGCCCGCAGTGGACGAGGTGTTCATCGCGCTGGGCACCACCATCAAGGTCGCGGGCAGCCAGCAGGCGTTCCGCGCTGTCGATTTCGATGCCGTGCTGGCCGTGGCCCGCTCGGCACGCGCCGCCGGAGCGCGCCGCTTGGGCATTGTCAGCGCCATGGGTGCCGACACCAAATCCAGTGTCTTTTACAACCGCGTCAAAGGCGAGATGGAGTCTGCCGTGAGCCGGCTGGCTTATGACAGCGTGGTGCTCGCCCGGCCCTCATTGCTGAGCGGCGACCGCAGCGCCCTCGGGCAAGCCAGGCGCTCCGCCGAAAAATTTGCGGCAACGACGATGCGCTTGCTCAGGCCCCTGACACCCGCCAACTACCGCGCCATTGCCGCTGCGGATGTGGCCGCTGCGCTGGTGCGCACCCTGCAAAACACACCCTCGGGCCAGAGGGTTCTGCTTTCGGGTGAGATGCAGCCTCGTTGACAACTTCAAGCGTTTCTGGCCTCCAAGCCATATCCAGCTTGCGCAAGCAGCTATAGATTCAATAGCAAATCAGCCTGTCAGCCTTGCAGAAACAGCGTGACCAGCGGCTCCGGCCCGACCTGGCGGCTCCAGTGGCCGTGCATGGAAGCATCAAAAATGGCACCCGCCGGAAGCAGGTCGGCGGAATAAAAATGTTCGCCCGGCTTGAACACCCGCGACTCGCCACCCTGCAAGCCGATTTCCATCTGCCCGCCCAGAATGAACACCCATTGCGGCTTCGGCGTGCAATGGAACTGACTGCGAAAACCCACCGGGCTGTGACGCAACTGGTAGGCGCTGGCCGGCGCCAGCGGGGACAGCAAGGCCTGCGGCGAACCTTCGCTCAGCGCGACGGGTTCCTCGCGGAATTTGGCGCGGCCGTCGGTGTCGGTGTAGAGAATGACTTTGGTGAATGCGGTCATGGAGAGGCAATCCAGTAGGAAAGGTTAAAGCGGGAAAGCCGCGGATCAGGCTGGCGTTCGCTGGTTCAGCACGGCAGCCACGATGTCTTCAGGCCGCTCCGCCACATCAAAACTTTGCACATTTTCCCCCGAACCTGGCGCCTCCAGCGTGGCGAGCTGGCTGGCCAGCAGGGACAGCGGCATGTAGTGGCCGGTCCGTGCCGCCATGCGTGCCGCCAGCAGTTCGTACTCACCGTGCAGGTAGACAAAATGCAAACCGGGCGCGCCGCTGCGCAACATGTCGCGGTAAGAACGCTTGAGCGCCGAACACGACAGCACCAGGCCCTGGCCTGCAGCATGCGCCTGCCGCAGGCGTTCGGCCAGCGCCTGCAACCAGCCCTCGCGGTCTTCATCGCTCAGGGCCACACCGGCGGCCATGCGTGCGACGTTGCGTTCAGGGTGAAGCACGTCGCCTTCCAGAAAAGGCAACTTCAGTGCGTCGGCCAGTTGCGCGCCGACGGTGCTTTTGCCGCAGCCGCTGACCCCCATGACCACAAAAATATCGGAATTCATCACCGCCTATTTTGCCTCCCGCGTGAACACATGCCAGGCACGCTCAGTCGGTCGCCTGCCGGAACTGCGTCCAGGCGGCGGCCGTCGGCGTGGTGCCGGCACCGGGCAGTTCGGGCCGGCGGAAATAACCGTCCACCACCTCGGCCGGGTCGGTGAAACAGTCCTTGATCCACGGAATGAATTCGAGCACCTCGCAAGCCGGGTGCGCATACGACAGGTGCACATGCACCTGGCTCATGTCGCCCGCGTGCGGCGCCACCGGCAGGCGGAAGGCGTGCGCGGTCTCGCAGACGCGCAGCACCTCGGTCAGGCCGGCCATGCGCGTCACATCGGGCTGCACCCAGGCAATAGCCTGCTGCGCGAAAAATTCCGAAAACGCATCCACCGTGTAGAGCTGCTCGCCCAGCGCCACCGGTATGGCCGTCGAGCGCGCCAGTTGCGCATGGCCCTTGACATCGTCGTACCACAGCGGCTCCTCGAACCAGAACACGTCGGCGTCCTGCGCCGCGCGGCAAAAGCGCTGGCAGGTCGGCAAATCCCACTTGCCATTGCCATCGATGGCCAGCGTGACGTCCGGGCCAATGGCCTTGCGCACCGCCGCCAGCCGCCGCAGGTCGCGCTCCACGGTGGAGCCGACCTTGATCTTGATGCCGGTAAAACCGTCGGCCACCGCGCGCTGTGCGCCCTCCACCAGCTTGTCGTCGGCGATGCTGAGCCAGCCGATATCGGTGTTGTAAGCCCTCACCTTGTCGCGCACCTGGCCACCCAGCAATTTCCACAAGGGTTGTTGCGCGGCTTTGGCTTTGAGGTCCCACAGCGCGAGGTCGATGGCCGCATGCGACAAGGTGGTGATGCCGGCGCGCCCCACCCACTGCAGCGCCGGGTTGCGCGCCAGCTTTTTCCACAGGCGGTTGATGTCACCGGCGTCTTCGCCGATCAGCATGGGCGCGTGGCAGGTCTCTATGCAGCGCGTGATGAGCTGATCGCTGGGCAGGTGGGCATGGGTGCCGGTGAAACCGTAACCGGTCAGCCCGTCGTCGGTGTCGATCTGCGCACCCACCACGCCCCAGTGCGTGATGCTGTGGGTGCTGTCGGCAATCTGCGAGCCGGTCACCGGCACATGCAGGATGAAGGGTCGGACGGATGTAATTTTCATGAAGTCTCCGGTGTTGTCTTCGGCAATCAGGTGGGCAGGCAAACACGCAAGGTGGCGTCGGCGCGGGTGTGCAGGTCAGGCAGCAACTCCAGGCCGAGGCCGGGCTTGTTGTTGAGGCTCAGCATGCCTTTCGTGACGGTCGGCAGCTCGGTCACCAGTTCCTTGTACCAGCCGGTGTAGAAAGCGCGCACGCTCTCCTGGA
>JAZKIE010000208.1:0-1838 GCA_040385025.1 Pseudomonadota bacterium
CGCCATGAGCGTCGAAGAATGCGCGCGCCTGATCATCGAAGGCATGGAGCACCGCGAGCGCGAGGTGGTGATGACGGCCCAGGGGAAGATCGGCCGCTGGCTCAAGCTGCTGGCGCCGGGCACCGTCGAAAACATGGCGCTGGCGGCGCTCAAGGACGAGGTCAAACCGCAGTTAGCACGCCCACCCTGTCCTTGCATTCACACGGCAGCGAAGCCCCCTCGGACTGGGTGCAGCGCTGGACGCACCTGGTACGGCCCGGTGGGACGGTGCTGGACGTGGCCTGCGGCCAGGGCCGGCATGCGTATTGGTTCCACAAGAGAAATCACCCCCTGGCCCTTGTAGACCGAGCGCAAGCAGCTATCGATTCGATAGCAATTCCGGGTCCGGCCTGCGAAAAGGTGGTGGCCGACATCGAGGCCGGCCCATGGTCGTTTGCCGGGCGGCAGTTTGACGCGGTGGTGGTCACCAACTACCTGTGGCGCGCTTTGATGCCGACGCTGATCGGCAGCCTGGCGCCCGGCGGCGTGCTGATCTACGAAACCTTTGCGCAGGGCAACGAAACCGTCGGCAAGCCCTCGCGGCCCGACTTCCTGCTGCGCCCGGGCGAGCTGCTTGAAGTCTGCCGCGGCTTGCGCATCGTGGCTTTTGAAGACGGCTACCAGGACGCACCGCAGCGTTTTATCCAGCGGATCGCGGCAGTGCGGGAAGAAGTGCCGGACGGCGGCGTGACGCGCTACCCGCTCTAGCTGGCGCGGCTCAGTCGAGCTTGACGCCCGCGTCCTTGACCAGCTTGACCCAGAATTTGGCGTCTTCATTGAGGAAGCTCGCAAACTGCTCGGGCGAGGCCGACAACGCCACATCCGTGCCTTCACGCGCCAGCGCGGCCTTGACCGAGGGCTGCTGCATCGCCACGGTGGTCGCGTCGAAAATTTTCTTGACGATGGCCGGCGGTGTGCCCACTGGCACAAAAAATCCGTACCAGAACTCGATGCTGTACTCCGGCAGGCCGGCTTCGGTCATGCCCGGCACACCGGGGACCAGCGCCGAGCGCTCGCGCGTGCTGACCGCCAGGCCGCGCAGGCGCCCGGCCTGCACCATGGGCAGCACCGAAGGCGGCGTGCCGAAGGTCAGCTGGGTGTCGCCGGCGATCACCGACTGGACGGCCGGGCCACCACCCCGAAACGGAATGTGCGTCATCTGCACGCCGGTGATCTGCAGGAACAGCGCGGCGCCCAGATGCGGGGCCGATCCATTGCCCGAGGTCGCATAGTTCAGGGTGCCCGGCGCTTTTTTGGCTTTCTCGATGAGGTCCTTGATGGACGTGATGCCCTGGGCCGGGTTGGCGGCAATCACCAGCGGCGATGTGGTGACCTTGGTGATCGGCATCAGGTCGCGGGCCGTGTAACCGAGCTTGGGGTTGAGCGCCGGGTTCACTGAAATGCTGCTGGGGCTCGCGATGAGGATGGTGTAGCCGTCCGGCGCAGCCTTGGCCGCCGCCTCAGCCGCAATGCTGGAGCCGGCGCCGGCCCGGTTTTCGATCACGATGGGCTGGCCCATGGCCTTGCCGAGCGCCTCGCTCATGGCGCGTGCCACATAGTCTGCCGCCCCGCCCGGTGCGAAGCCGACCAGCATGCGAATCGGTTTGGCGGGGTAGGCGGGTGCCTGGGCCATGGCGCCAAAGCTCAGGCTGCCAAGCAGCAATGCGGATAAGAGTTTTGTTGTTGTCATGGTGTTGTCTCCTTGTGAATGATGAAGGCTAGCGCTCGCCGGGCATGGCGAGCACAATTTTTCCGAGATGCTGGTTGGCGTCCATGCAGGCCTTGGCCGCAGCCAGTTC
>JAZKIE010000209.1:0-1721 GCA_040385025.1 Pseudomonadota bacterium
ACGTCAGCCACCGGCGCACCGGTCAGGTCCGCCAACTGCTGCGGGCTCAGTTTGAACACGCCATGCGGATGGCCCGCCGCCGCCCAGATCTCTTCAAACCGGAAAAGGCTCTGGTCGATCAGCGTCACCGGTGGCGTGACATGCGCCAGCGGCGACACGCCGCCTATCGAAAATCCGGTGCGCGCCTTGACGAACTCCGCGTCGGCCCGGCCCAGGCGTTTGCCGTCCGCGCAAACCAGGGCCTCGACCTTGCGTTCATCAACCCGCTGATCGCCGGCCGTGATGACCAGCACCGCCACATCGTCGGACTTGCGGCGGAAGATGATGCTCTTGGCAATCTGGCCCACTTCGATGCCCAGCGCGTCGGCCGCCTGCTGCGCGGTACGTGCTGCGTCGTCGAGCATCACAGGTGAATGCGGATGGCCGCGCTCCTCGAGCAGGGCCGCCACGCGTTGCACGCCCTCGGGCAGCACCTTGAGCTCACTGCCGCACATCACGCCAGCCTTTTATTGAGCAGCGCAGTCGAAGCTCGCGAATTCGGC
The DNA here is from genome assembly GCA_040385025.1 of Pseudomonadota bacterium. Taxonomy (GTDB): domain Bacteria; phylum Pseudomonadota; class Gammaproteobacteria; order Burkholderiales; family Burkholderiaceae_C; genus Polaromonas. The sequence continues at coordinate 543 of JAZKIE010000209.1, forward strand.
TTGCGCTCCAGGAAGTCGCTGATGAACTTGCCGGCGTCGATCAGCTTGTCGAGGTCGATGCCGGTCTCTATACCCATGCCTTGCAGCATATAGACCACGTCTTCGGTGGCCACGTTGCCGGTCGCACCCTTGGCATAGGGGCAGCCGCCCAGCCCGGCCGACGAGGTGTCGTACTGCCAGATGCCCATCTGCAGGCTGGTCAGCGTGTTGCCCAGCGCCTGGCCGTAGGTGTCGTGAAAATGCCCGGAAATATCGTCAACGCCGTAATGCTGCAAGGCCGCCTCCATGGCGCGCTCGACCTTGACCGGCGTGCCCACGCCAATGGTATCGGCCACACCGATGTGCTGGACCCCGATCTCCTTGAGCAGGCGGGCGACCATGGCGACACGTTCCGGCGCAACCTCGCCTTCGTAAGGGCAACCCACAGCGCAGGAAATCGCGCCCCGCACATAAATACCGTTCGCCCGCGCTGCTTCGGCCACCGGGCGGAAGCGTTCGATGCTTTCGGCAATCGAGCAGTTGATGTTGCGCTGGCTGAAGGCCTCGCTGGCAGCAGCGAACACCACGATCTCGTCGGGCTTAGCCAGCACAGCGGCCTCAAAACCCTTCATGTTGGGCGTCAGCACCGAGTAACGCACGCCCGGCTTGCGCGTGATGCCGGCCATCACCTCGGCGGCATCGGCCATTTGCGGCACCCATTTGGGCGACACAAAACTGGTGACCTCGATCTCGGTCAGGCCGGCGTCCTGCAGGCGGTGCACCAGCTCGATCTTGACGGCCGCCGGCACCGGCGCTTTTTCGTTCTGCAGGCCATCGCGCGGGCCGACATCGACGATTTTGACTTTGGATGGAAGTTTCATGGGGCAGCCCGGGAACTGTGGTTGGACATGCCCGAGTGGGCCGTCATGGGGTGTGCTGGCAAGGCACGACGATGCAGCGGGCTGATGCCCGCAAAGAGGAGCAACGCCGCCAGCGCGCGCCAGGGCAGCGCAATCGGGCATGTAGCGCTGTCAACAAGGCCTTGAAAGGCGACGGGGATAGGAGAGTAGGTGTTCATGCGATGCATCCAGCGGCCATAGCGGTCAACCGCAGTTTCCGGGCTTAGTATCCTTTTTTCGGGTCAACCACACCGGCAAGGCTGGCAATAGAAGAAGTTCCGCTTTCCACAGCGCGGATTTT
>JAZKIE010000209.1:1821-3617 GCA_040385025.1 Pseudomonadota bacterium
TCGGTCACCTGGTCGCCGGGCGCGTACAGCAACTCCTGCACCACGCCGTCGGCCGGCGCGGCAATCGTGTGTTCCATCTTCATGGCTTCCATCACGGCCAGCGCCTGTCCCTTGCTGACTTTATCGCCGGCCTTCACGGCAAACGACACCACCTTGCCCGGCATGGGCGCGGTGAGACGGCCGGCTTCGCCGTGGGCCTCTCCGGCATGGGCCAGCCTGTCCACCACCGTGATGTGTGTCGCGCCCTGGCGGGCGAACACATGCACCGTCTCCCCTCGCCGGTACAGGCGGGCTGTGAGGCGCTTGTCGCCAAAAGTCAGTGTGACGGCCTTCCCTTCGCGCGAGAACACCAGCAGGCCCTCCTCGCCGCCCACCGCCAGGCGCAGGGCGCCGTCATGCAGGTAAGTCAGTTCGGCTTTTGCCGTCTCGCCATGAAATTCAAACTCGAAGCGGCGCAGGGCCACACCATGCGAGCGCCAGCCGTCGCGCTTGCTGAACGGATCGGCTGTTTCCAGCGCTTTTTCTTCGAGCAGACTCAAAGCGACGGCGGCAGCGGCTGCGCCTGGGAGGCCGATCTTTTCCTGGTTGAACAGTACGGACTGCTCACGCGGAATCAGGGCCGTGTCCAGATCAGCCTCTGCAAAAGAAGGGCTGGCCACGACATGGCGCAGAAACTGCACATTGGTGCTCAGACCCACGATGTGCACCTGCGCCAGCGCCTCGTCCAGACGCGCCAGCGCCTGCGCGCGCGTGTCGCCGTGCACGATCAGTTTGGCAATCATGGAGTCGTAAAACGGCGAGATCACATCGCCCTCGCGCACGCCGGCGTCCACACGCACCAGGCCCCGCTCGAAGGAAACGGACGGCGGCAGGCCGTACACATGCAGCGTGCCCGTGGCCGGCAGGAAATTGTTGTCCGGGCTTTCAGCGCAGATGCGCGCCTCGATGGCGTGGCCGTGAATGCGCAACTGGTCCTGCGCCAGCGGCAGTTTTTCGCCCGAAGCCACAAGCAGTTGCCACTCCACCAGATCCAGGCCGGTGATGGCTTCCGTCACCGGGTGCTCGACCTGCAAGCGGGTGTTCATCTCCATGAAGAAAAAATTCATGCTGCCGTCGCTGCGCTGCTCGACGATGAACTCCACCGTGCCGGCACCAACATAGTTGACGGCACGCGCCGCCGCTACCGCAGCTTCACCCATTTGTTTGCGCATGGCCTCGGTCATGCCGGGTGCTGGCGCTTCTTCCAGCACTTTCTGGTGGCGGCGCTGCACCGAGCAGTCGCGCTCGAACAGGTAAACGTAGTTGCCGTGGCTGTCGCCAAACACCTGGATTTCGATATGCCTTGGGCGTTGCGCGTACTTCTCCACCAGCACCGCGTCGTCGCCAAAGCTGTTGATGGCTTCGCGCTTGCAGGAGGCCAGCGCAGCCTCGAAGTCTTCGGTTTTTTCGACCGCGCGCATGCCCTTGCCACCGCCACCCGCACTGGCCTTGATCAGCACCGGGTAACCGATGCGGTCGGCTTCGCGCTTGAGCAGCGCCGGGTCCTGGTCGCTGCCGTGGTAACCGGGCACCAGCGGCACGCCGGCTTTTTCCATCAGCTGTTTGGACTCAGCCTTCAGGCCCATGGCCTTGATGGCCGAGGCCGGCGGGCCGATGAAGACCAGGCCGGCAGCGCCGCAGGCCTGGGCGAACTCCTCGTTTTCGCTGAGGAAACCGTAGCCGGGGTGAATCGCCTCGGCACCGGTGGCTTTGGCTGCGGCAATGATTTTTTCCCAGCGCAAATAACTGTCCTTGGG
>JAZKIE010000210.1:0-3397 GCA_040385025.1 Pseudomonadota bacterium
AGCGTGTAGTAGTCGGTGTGGCAGATGCCGGTGGCCTTGATCTCGACCAGCACCTCGCCGAATTTCGGCCCTTGCAGGTCGACAGTTTCAATGGTCAGGGGTTCGCCGGATTTCCAGGCGACAGCGGCTTTGGTTTTCATGGAGATCGGGATGGGGTTGGTTGGGATTCGGCTTACTTTATCGCGGATGGCGGGGGCGCGCCGTAGAGATGCAGTTTTCGCACCAGCATGAGGCCGAACACCGTGGCAACCACGCCCACCAGCGCATTGCCCCAGTAGTGCTGGACCAGGCCCTGTGCATCACGGCTGATGATGAGGCCGCCTACAAAGGCTGCAGCGCCCATGGCTGCCGATTGCACCGATGAATTGAGCGCCATGAAGGTACCGCGCAGTTGCGGGTTGGCGGCGCTCGCAACCAGTGCCATGCCGGGCACCATGCGCCCGTTCATGCCGACAAATAAAGCCGTGGTGACCACCAGAATGCCCCACACGCCGAATCCGGCAGATTGGCTCAGGACCAGCATGGGGATGACGGCCGCAATGGCCATGTAGCTGAACATCCTGGCCTTGCCGACCGAATCGGTCAGGCGGCCGATGTAGCGTGCGGTGACCAGCGTCGCCGCACCACCGCACAGATAGAGATACGGCACCTGCTGTTCGGTGAAGCCGCCGTTGGCCGTGATGAAAATGGTGATGTAGGGAATCATCGCGAAGCCGCCGAACATCAGCAATGCGGTGAATACGAAAGCTTTCTGGTGGTTGGTATCCCGCAGCACTTGCACGATGCTGGCGACGGGTGAGCCGCGCTGGTGTTCAAGATGTCCCGCCAGGGCGGGCAAGCTCAGCCACGCGCCGAGCGCCAGCACGCCGCAGGTGGCGGCGATGGCAAAAAACGGCGCATGCCAGCCGAACTGCGCCGCCAGAAACAGGCTGAGGGGCACACCGGCCACGGACGCGACGGAAAACGAAGACATCACGATGCCCATGGCGCGGCCACGCCGCTCAAAGGGAATCACATCCGCGATGATGGTCTGCGACAGGGCCGTCAACACGCCGCCGAAGGCGCCGGCAGCCACACGCGCCAGCAGCAAGCTGTCGTAGTTGGGGGCAATGCCGCAAGCCAGCGTTGCCAGCGCAAACAGGACGTACAGCACCAGCAGCAGGTTTTTCCGGCCGAAGCGATCGACGTAAAGGGAAGCGAGCAAGCCGGATGCACCGGCGGCAAAGGTGTAAGCCGAAACCAGCAGTCCGAATTTCGCGTCGCTGATGCTGAAGATCCGGGTGAACTGCGGGCCCAGCGGCATCATGACCATGAAGTCCACGATATGTGTGAACTGGATGCCGGCCAGCGTGACGAGGAGCCAGAACTCGCGTTTGGGAGAAAGGGAAGGGAGTGGAGAGGGGGGAGTGGACATCGGGAAAAGGCGGGAGAACGGGAGAAGGCAGTTCCGACTTTATCGGAGCCGGACGCCTTCCGCCGCGCCGCTGCGCAACAACCCTGGGGGCGGCCCGGACGGAACGCCCTGCAAGCATCAAATCGGCTTGCAGCCCCTGCTGGACAAGCGCAGACAGCTATCTATTTGATAGCGTCTGCGGTTTTCTAGCATCAGGGCGCGAAAAAGCCCTTGAGCTTGTCGGTCCAGGTTTCCTCGGTCGGCGAGTGTTTGGCACCACCTTTTTTCAGGGACTCGTCGAGTTCCTTGAACAGCTTGCGCTGGTGTTCGGTCAGCTTGACCGGTGTTTCCACGGTGATGTGGCAATACAGGTCGCCCGGATAGCTGGAGCGCACACCCTTGATGCCCTTGCCGCGCAGGCGGAACTGCTTGCCGGTTTGGGTGCCATCGGGGATGTCGATGGCGGCCTTGCCGGCCAGCGTCGGCACCTCGATCTCGCCACCGAGTGCGGCAGCCGCCATGCCTATGGGCACCACGCAGTGCAGGTCGTCGCCGTCGCGTTCGAAGATCTCGTGTTTCTTCAGGCGGATCTCGATGTACAGGTCGCCGGGCGGGCCGCCGTTGGTGCCCGGCTCGCCATTGCCGCTGGAGCGGATGCGCATGCCGTCGTCGATGCCGGCGGGGATTTTGACCTCCAGCGTTTTGTTGCTCTTGGTCTTGCCGACGCCGTGGCAGCTCACGCAGGGCTCGGGGATCAACTTGCCGGTGCCCCGGCACTGCGGGCAGGTTTGCTGCACGCTGAAAAATCCCTGCTTCATCTGCACCACGCCGTGGCCGTGGCAGGTGGTGCAGGTCACGACCTTGGTGCCGGGCTTGGCGCCGCTGCCGCGGCAGATGCCGCAGTCGTCCCAGCTCGGGATGCGGATTTGCGCGTCCTTGCCGCTGGCGGCTTCTTCAAGCGTGACCTCCATCGCATAGCTGAGGTCGCCGCCGCGGTAGACCTGGCGGCCGCCGCGCTGGCCGGCGCGGCCCTGCTGCGCACCAAAAACATCGCCGAAGATATCGCCGAAAGCCTCGGCAAAACCACCGAAGCCTTCTGCACCCGGACCGCCGCCGCGATTGGGGTCCACGCCGGCATGGCCGTACTGGTCATACGCTGCGCGTTTTTGCGCGTCCGACAACATCTCGTAGGCCTCTTTGGCTTCCTTGAATTTCTCCTCGGCCGCCTTGCTGGTGTCACCCTGGTTGCGGTCCGGGTGATGCTTCATCGCCAGCTTGCGATAGGCTTTCTTGATGTCCTCGTCGTTGGCGTTTTTGGGAACGCCCAAGGTGTCGTAGTAGTCTTTTTTGATGGCCATGGAAACTCGTGTTCAATGAAAAAGATTGCGCTGCCCCGGATGTGCCAAAGCGGAATGCGGGGACAGGCCCCGATTCCGCTTCGCTGTCCGATGGCGCAAAAGGTGATCAGCCCTTTTTGACTTCCTTGACTTCGGCGTCCACCACATTGTCGTCGGCAGCCGGTTTGGCCGCAGCCGCGTCCTGGGCACCGGCTTCGCCGCCGGCCTGTGCGGCCTGTGCGGCCTGTGCAGCCTGCATGTCGGCGTACATTTTTTCACCGAGCTTCTGGCTGGCATCCATCAGCGCGGCGTTTTTCGCGTCGATGGCGTCCTTGCTGTCGCCCTGCAGCGCTTCTTCCATGTCCTTGATGGCGGCTTCGATTTTTTCCTTCTCGCCGGCATCGAGCTTGTCGCCGTATTCGACCAGCGATTTCTTGACGCTGTGAACCATCGCCTCGGCGTTGTTCTTGGCGGTCACGAACTCGACTTTTTTCTTGTCGTCCGCCGCATTGAGTTCGGCGTCTTTCACCATCTGCTGGATCTCGGTCTCGGACAGGCCCGAGTTCGCCTTGATGGTGATCTTGTTTTCCTTGCCGGTGCCCTTGTCTTTCGCGCCCACATGCAGGATGCCGTTGGCGTCGATGTCAAAGGACACTTCGATTTGCGG
>JAZKIE010000211.1:0-2428 GCA_040385025.1 Pseudomonadota bacterium
GCCACCGCGTAGATGCCGATGCCCTTGAACAGCATGTAGGCCAGCACACCGCCCAGGATCAGCGGCCAGTCGGCCAGCACCAGCGGGATGTCCAGCGACATGCCCACACCCATGAAAAACAGGCCCAGCAAAATACCGCGGAAAGGCTCGATGTCGGCTTCAAGCTGGTGCCGGAAGGTCGACTCCGAGAGCATCACACCGGCCGCAAAAGCGCCCATGGCCATGGACAGCCCGCCCCATTGCATGGCCAGCGCCGAGCCCAGCACCACCAGCAAGGCGGCAGCGGTCATGACCTCGCGCGCATGCGCCTTGGCCAGGATGCGGAACAGCGGGTTCAGCAGCCAGCGGCTGACCGCCACCAGGCCGATGATGGCGGCCAGCGCCGCACCAATCGTGACCCAGCGCGAGACGCCGTCCGCGGTGTCGGGGGCCATGAAAGCGACGATGGCCAGCAGCGGCACGATGGCCAGGTCTTCCAGCAGCAGGATGGAGACCATGCGCTGGCCGCGCGGCGTCGAGGTGTCGCCGCGTTCATCGAGCAACTGCATCACGATGGCGGTGGACGACAGCACAAAACCCATGGCAGCGATAAAAGCCACCGGCGCTTTGAGCCCGGCGAGCACACCGACCAGCGTCAGCAGCGCGCCGCACACCACGACCTGCATCAGGCCCAGGCCGAAGATTTCGCGGCGCAGCTTCCACAGGCGCGTCGGCTGCATTTCGAGGCCGATCACAAACAGGAACATCACGACGCCGAGTTCGGCCACATGCAGGATGGTCGCTGCTTCGGTGAAAAAGCCCAGGCCGAAGGGGCCAATGGCCAGGCCGGCGGCCAGGTAACCGAGCACGGAGCCCAGGCCCAGGCGCTTGAACAGGGGCACGGCGAGCACGCCGGCGCCCAGCAAAACCACCACTTTGACCAGCTCACTGCCTTGTTCGACTGCCATGAATGTCCTGTGTACTGCTTGATGGAGGAGGGAGGCTAAGGGGAGCGAACATGGTAGCGGACTTTGGGCCTCTGCCGCTGCCGGCGCATGTGGCAAACTCGCCCCCTTTCTCCCCGCGCATTCCAGAAATTACATGCAAAAAATCATTCGCCAGATCGCCGCAGAAATCAGGGTCCAGGAACACCAGGTCAAAACCGCCGTGGAGCTGCTCGATGGCGGCGCCACCGTGCCTTTTATTGCGCGTTACCGCAAGGAAGTCACCGGCGGGCTCGACGACATCCAGCTGCGTGAACTCGAATTTCGCCTCGGTTACCTGCGCGAGCTCGAAGAACGCCGAGAAGCCGTGCTCAAAAGCATCAGCGAGCAAGGCAAACTGACGCCGGATCTGGCCGCCGCGATTGCTGCTGCGCCAACCAAGCAGGAACTCGAAGACCTGTATTTGCCCTTCAAGCAGAAGCGCCGAACCAAGGGCCAGATGGCGCGCGAAGCCGGCATTGAGCCGCTGGCCGACAAGCTGTTTGCCGACCCTTCGCTGGTGCCGGCTGATGAGGCCCAGGCCTTCGTCAAGGCCGAGAAAATGGAAAGCGGCGATGACTTCACCACGGTGCAGGCCGTGCTGGACGGTGTGCGCGACATCCTCAGCGAACGCTGGGCCGAGGACGCCGGGCTGCTGCAGATGCTGCGCCAGTGGCTCTGGAGCGAAGGCCTGCTGTCGTCGAAGCTGGTCACCGGCAAGGACGAAAACAACATCGACAACAGCAAGTTTCGCGATTATTTCGACTACGACGAGCCGATAGGCCGCGTGCCTTCGCACCGCGCGCTGGCGGTGTTTCGTGGCCGCGGGCTGGAAATCCTCGACGCCAAGCTGCTGCTGCCGGAGATCCCCGAGCCCGGTAAACCCAGCATCGCCGAAGGAAAAATCGCGATACACATCGGCTGGAGCCACAAGGGCAGGGCGGCCGACGACCTGCTGCGCAAATGTGTGGGCTGGACCTGGAAGGTCAAACTGAGCCTGTCCATCGAGCGCGACCTGTTCAGCCGCCTGCGTGAAGAGGCCGAAAAAGTCGCCATCAAGGTGTTTGCCGACAATCTGCGCGATTTGCTGCTGGCCGCGCCCGCCGGCCCGCGCGTGGTGATGGGCCTGGACCCCGGCATTCGCACCGGCGTCAAGGTCGCGGTGGTGGATGCCACCGGCAAGCTGGTGGAAACATCGACGGTGTACCCGCACGAGCCGCGCAAGGACTGGGAAGGTTCGCTGCACACCCTGGCCAAACTCTGCGAGAAACACGGCGTCAACCTGATTGCCATCGGCAACGGCACCGCCAGCCGCGAAACCGACAAACTCGCCGCCGACCTGATCAAGGGTTTGGCAAAAGTCGAACAGATCATCGAAAAAGTCGTGGTCAGCGAGGCCGGTGCTTCGGTTTATTCGGCCAGCGAGTTCGCCAGCCAGGAAATGCCCGATGTGGACGTCAGCCTGC
>JAZKIE010000212.1:0-2397 GCA_040385025.1 Pseudomonadota bacterium
AAAAACAAGGCAAAAGGCAGGGAAGCAGGTCGACCAACAGACCCAAGGAATCTCAACGACGTTCTCGAAAGAGGACTTTGAAAGCCACCGCGAGGTGGCTTTTTTTTCGCCGGGTGGCCTGAAGCGCCGCGTTACCATGGTTGCCCCCCACCACCCCGACGCAGGAGTTCACCGTGAGTTCAAGCAACCCCGCCGCGCCCGCCAGCCAGGGCTTTTCGTCCCTGCCGCAGGAGCGCCTTCCCATGATGGCGCCGCAGGCCATGACCGCGGCGCAGCGTGCATCGGCCGACGAGCTGATTGCGGGCCCGCGCAAGGCCGTGCTGGGGCCTTTTATTCCCCTGTTGCGCAGCCCCGAGCTGATGGCCCGTGTCGGCAAGGTCGGCGAGTACCTGCGTTTCGACTGCATGCTTGAGGTGCGCATCCGCGAGTTCGCGATGTGCCTGGTGGCACGCCATGTGAGCAACCAGTTCGAGTGGCTGGTGCATGCACCGCTGGCGCTCAAGGCCGGTGTCGCACAGGGCGTTCTTGATGCCGTCGCCGCCGGCAAATACCCGCACAGCACGGCAGCCGATGAGGTCGCCACCGTGGACCTGGTGACCGAGCTGCTGACCCACCACGGGGTGTGTGACGCATCCTATGCCGAGGCACTGGAAATTTTCGGCGAGCAGGGCGTGGTCGAACTGACGACACTGGTCGGTTATTTCGCCATGGTCTGCTGGGTCATGAATGTGGCGCGTACGCCCGGCCAGCCGCAGGGCGGTTTCAGCGCGCTGGACGCGTTTCCCGCCTAGGCGGCAAGGGCCGCCAGCACGCGGGCCGCGCTGATGTCGTTCAGGCAGCGGGTGTGGCCCAGCGGGCAATCGCGCTCAAAGCAGGGCGCGCAGTCCAGCGGCGGCTGGTAGGCCGGGTCATTCTTGAGCCACAGCACAGCGGCGCGCTCGCTCAGTGGCGGTGTGTGCAGCGGGCTGGACGAGCCGAAGATGGCGACCTGCGGCACGCCAAAGGCCGCCGCCACATGCATCAGCCCCGAATCGTTGCTGACCACCTGCCGGGCCGCAGCGATGGCACACAGCGCCTGCACCAGCGTGGTTTTTCCGGCGAAGTTGATGCATTTACCTTGCTCAATGGCATTGACCGGTGCGGCGATTTCTTCACACAGCGCCGCCTCCTTGCCGGAACCGAGCAGAACCACGGGCACATCCAGGCTTTGCGCCAGCGCCGAAAAATGCGCGGCCGGCCAGCGTTTGGCCGGACCGTATTCGGCACCCGGCGCGAACACCACGTAAGCGCCGCGCTGCAGGCCGAGTTGGGCCAGCGCCTGCTCGACCTCAGACGGCGGCATGTTCAGTTCGGGTCGGTCCGCGTCCAGCGCTGTGTCGCCGCTGAGCGCCGAATAAAACGCCACCATGGGCGGACGCTGGCCCTTGGCGGGATTTTTCAGGCGATGGGTGAGCAGCCCGATGCGCGCCTCGCCGAGGTAACCGATGCGTTTCGGGATGCCGGCCAGCAACGGCAGCAGCGCGCTTTTCAGCGAGTTCGGCAAAACATACGCGGTGTCAAACTGGCCGGCGATGCGCCCGGCCAGTGCGCGGCGCGCCTTCAGTTGCAGGCCGCCATGCGCAAAGGGAAACTCGATGACCTCGTGCACCTGCGGCATGGCGCGGTAGACCGGCGCCACCCAGGGCAGCGCGCCGACAGTGAGCTGCTCACCGCGCGCGTGCAGGCGCCGCAGCAGTGGCTCGGTCATGACCGCGTCGCCTATCCACTGAGGGGCGACGATCAGCGACCTGTTAGTGGTGGGCACCGACGTGCTCGCCGTCCTTGAGCTTGTACAGCGTGCCGCAGTAGGGGCACTTGGCCTGGCCGGTGCGCCCCACATCGAGGTAGACCTTGGGATGGCTGTTCCAGACGGCCATCTCGGCCTTGGGGCTGGGGCAGAACACGCCGCCTTGCGGGTTCAGGTCCTTGGCCAGCAGTTCAACAGTGAAAGAGGTGCTCATGATCAGACCTTGGCTAGCCAGTGGGCGTATTTGGGGTTGCGTCCGTTGACGATGTCAAAAAACGCGCTCTGGATTTTTTCGGTGATGGGACCGCGCGAGCCGGCGCCGATCTCGATGCGGTCGAGCTCGCGGATCGGTGTGACTTCGGCGGCGGTGCCGGTGAAGAAGGCTTCGTCGGAGATATAGACCTCGTCGCGCGTGATGCGTTTCTGGATCAGTTCAAGGCCGAGGTCCTTGCAGATGTGCAGGATGGTGTTGCGTGTGATGCCGTTGAGCGCGCCGGCCGACAGATCGGGGGTGTAGACCACGCCGCCCTTGATCACGAAGATGTTCTCGCCCGCACCTTCGCTGACAAAACCCGAGGCGTCGAGCAGCAGGGCCTCGTCGTAGCCGTCGT
>JAZKIE010000213.1:0-1744 GCA_040385025.1 Pseudomonadota bacterium
AAGTCGTCGATGTGCATGCCGCGCGCCAGGTAGGCTTCGACAAAGGTGAAACCGTTGGACAGCGTGAAAGCCAGCTGGCTGATCGGATTCGCCCCGGCTTCGGCGATGTGGTATCCGCTGATGGACACGCTGTAGAAATTGCGGACCCGGTTGTGCACGAAGTACTGCGCAATGTCGCCCATGACTTTCAGGCTGAACTCGGTCGAGAAGATGCAGGTGTTCTGGCCCTGGTCTTCCTTGAGGATGTCGGCCTGCACTGTGCCGCGCACGTTTTCCTGCACCCATTCACGGATTTTTTCGGTCTCGGTGGCTGTGGGGTCACGGCCATTGTCTTTTTTGAACTTGTCGAGGTTTTGGTCGATGGCGGTGTTCATGAACATCGCGAGGATGCTGGGCGCCGGCCCGTTGATGGTCATGGACACCGAAGTGCTCGGGCTGCACAGATCGAAACCGTCGTACAGCACCTTCATGTCGTCCAGCGTCGCGATGGACACGCCCGAGTTACCGACCTTGCCGTAGATGTCGGGCCGCAGGGCCGGGTCGTTGCCGTACAGCGTGACCGAGTCAAACGCGGTGGACAGGCGCTTGGCCGCCATGCCCTCGGACAGCAGCTTGAAACGCGTGTTGGTGCGGAAGGCGTCCCCCTCGCCGGCAAACATGCGCGTCGGGTCCTCGCCCTCGCGCTTGAAGGCAAAGGTGCCGGCGGTGTAGGGGTAGCTGCCGGGCACGTTGTCCAGCATCAGCCACTTGAGGATTTCGCCATGGTCTTCATACTGCGGCAGGGCCACCTTGCGGATGGTGGTGCCCGACAGCGACTTGCTTGTCAGGGCGGTGCGGATTTCCTTGTCCCGGATTTTTACGACGTATTCATCCCCCGCATAGGCGGCCTGCATGTCCGGCCACTGGGCCAGCAGGGCGCGGGCGTCGCCGTCCATGCGGGCCTTGCGGTGGCCGGCCAGGTCCAGCGCGGCTTCGGCGGCGGGGGCGCGGTCCGGTTTGTCGATTTTGAGCATGCTGGCCGCAGCCTTGAGCTGCTGCACCTCGCGCGCAAGCTGGGCCTGGGCGCGGGCGCGTTTTTTGTAGCCGCGCACGGTGTCGCTGATCTCGGCGAGGTAACGCGTGCGCGCCGCCGGCACCACCGGTGTCTGGTTGGTGCTGTGGCGCACATCGGCCTTCGGCAGGGTGCCTTCGGAGAGCTTCAGGCCCAGCCCGGCCAGGCGCGGTTTCAGCGCCTGGTAGAGCGCAGTGACGCCATCGTCATTGAAGCGGGCGGCCATGGTGCCGCACACCGGCATCTGGTCGGCCGGTGTGGTCCAGGCCTCCTTGTTACGCTGCACCTGCTTGGCCACATCGCGCAGGGCGTCGAGTGAACCCTTGCGGTCGAACTTGTTGATGGCGATGAACTCGGCAAAGTCCAGCATGTCGATTTTTTCAAGCTGGCTGGCGGCGCCAAACTCGGGTGTCATCACGTACATGGGCACGTCCACATGCGGCACGATGGCGGCGTCGCCCTGGCCGATGCCCGAGGTCTCGACCACGATCAGGTCAAAGCCCGCGACCTTGCAGGCGGCAATCACGTCGGGCAGGGCCTTGCTGATTTCCGAGCCGAAGTCGCGCGTGGCCAGGGAGCGCATGAAAACGCGTTGGCCGCTGTCGGCATTTTTTTGCCCGGCCAGGGGAACGGTCCACGGGTTGATGGCGTTCATGCGGATGCGGTCGCCCAGCAGCGCGCCGCCACTCTTGC
>JAZKIE010000214.1:0-2440 GCA_040385025.1 Pseudomonadota bacterium
CGCTGGATGGCTTCGTCAAAAGCGGCCTGCTGGCCGGGGGCAATACGGATGTCGGCGAGTTCGAGAATCATGGCTTTCCTGTGTTCAGTTAACGGTTGCAACTCAATATTGGCTGGCGGGTAACTCTACCGTCAAACCGTCCAGCATGGCGCTCAGCGTGATCTGGCAGCTCAGGCGGCTGGCCGGCCCCGAGGCCGTCGCAGTGAAGGCAAGCATGGCGAGTTCTTCGCCGTCCGCAGCGGGCAGCCGGCCGGCAAACGGTTCGCGCACGAATACGTGGCATGTCGCACAGGTCAACAGCCCGCCACAGTCTGCGGCAATGCCATTGACACCGGCAGCTACCGCCGTCTCCATCAGGCTCTTGCCAATTTGGCCCTGGACCGATGTGGATTGCCCGTCGGTAGCTATGAAATTGATAGTAATCATGAAGACCGTCCCGCTCAGATCCGGCTGAAATATTCGCGCCGCTGCCAGTCGTCCTTGTCATCGGCCTGCTCGTGGCGCGTGATCTCCGACTGCTTGATACGCGTGAAATAGTTGATGAAGCTGGTGCCAAAGGCCTGGACCAGCACCGGGTCGGCCTGCAGCGCGTCCAGCGCCTCACCCAGGCTGGTGGGGAGCTTGACCGCGGCGTCGCCATAAGGCGCATCGGTGGCAGCTGGCGCTGTCAGTTGGCGAGTGATGCCATCCAGCCCCGCGTGAATTTGCGACGCGAGGTAGAGGTAGGGGTTGGCGGCTGGCTCGCCGATGCGGTTTTCGATGCGCGTCGCGGCATCGCCCGGCTGCCCGACCACGCGCAGCATGGCGCCGCGGTTGTCGCGGCCCCACAGCACCGACTGCGGCGCCAGCGCATTCGGCCGGAAGCGGCCGAAACCGTTGATGGTCGGTGTGCAGAACACCGTCATGCCGCGCGCATGTTCGAGCAGACCAGCCAGGTAATGCTCGCCCAGTTCGGACAGTGTGTATTGCGCATCAGTCGTTTGTGTACCTGGCCCCGGCGCGTCGCGCTGGAACAGGTTGGCGCCGCTGTGCAGATCCACCAGGGACTGATGCAAATGCCAGCCGCTGGACATGATGTTCGGAAAGGGCGGGCGGCACATGAAGGTGGCGTGGTAACCGGCGCGGCGCAGCGCCTGTTTGACCGCGCTGCGAAACAGCACCATGTTGTCGGCGGCCGTCAATGCATCGGTCGCGTCGAACACCGCTTCGACCTGGCTGGGGCCCAGTTCGATTTCCAGCGACTGCAGAGGCAGGCCCAGCGCCTGCGCCGTCTGCTGGACGATGCGCAGCGGCTCTTCGGCCATGTCGAACAAGCCTTCAGCCAGCAGGTTGTAGCCGGGGTGAATCATTGCGACCTTGGGCGGCAATCCTGGCCAGGCGGCCTGTTCCGGGTCCAGCTGGTCGTCAGCGGCGTCGCCGGTGATGCGGTAGATGTGGAACTCGATCTCCAGGCCGCACTTCATGCCGTAACCAGCGTCGGCCAGCCGTGCCAGCACGCGTTGCAGGATGCGCCGCGTGTCAAGCTCCACCGTGCTGCCATCCTGCATCCAGGGCTGGCCCTGTACCCAGCCGGTGGCCGGCGTCCAGGGCAGGTGTTTGAAGCTGGCCGGGTCGGCCAGCAGCAGCAGGTTGCTGGCAAACTCGAAGCCGGGCAGGTCGGCCGTTCCACCCGCCTCGAAGACCTTGAAGGCGGTGCGGTCTGAGCTGTCCTTGAGCAGCAGGGTGCTGACCAGGCCGACGCCATCCCGCATGGCTTTGGCCGCCGCAGCGGCGACCAGGGTTTTGCCGCGCAAGGTGCCATGCAGGTCGCACCAGGCAAAACGCACGAGCTCGATGCCACCTGCCTTGATCAGCTTGTCGGTTTGTTCCAGCGCGCATCTGCGCGCGTCGTCATGGATGCCGCAGAGTTCAGCGAAGCAGCTCATGCGTTGGCGACCTGCGTGTTGTCCTTGGTATTCCATGGCGCGTTGGCCTGCTTGGCACGTGCTTGTGCCTGCCACCAGCCCGCCCACTCGCCTGCGGGCGCGATGCCGTCCACCGTGTCCGGGCCGCACATCAACTCGTTCTGGCTGGCATCGGCAATGCCGGGCGCAACGCCACCCTGCTGCACCGTGGCAATCGCCTTGATCAGCACGCGGCGATTCGCCATGATGACCTTGTCGGAACTGCCCAGGTGCTCGCGTGTGCGGTCCTGGATCGCGCCCATGCTTTCCACCGCCCACTGGTCATGCACATTGATGTCTTCCTCGCCCATGCCCAGGTAGGTCTGGGTGCGCTGCTCCTCCGCATTGAAGCCCCAGTTGTTGTGGCGCCCGGCGTTCGGGATGTAGTCGGGCAGCGAGATGAACTGCTGGCGCTGCGCGCGCATGCTTTCGCGGTCCAGCGGACCGGCGAAGCTGGTGAAAAACGAATACCAGTAGGTGTGGGTGTCGTCCACCGG
>JAZKIE010000215.1:0-5281 GCA_040385025.1 Pseudomonadota bacterium
AAAACCACCGCGCGCTGCTTGAGCGGCACGAGACTTTTCGCGATTTTGAATACGAGCGCGAAGGCGCCGACGGGAAAGTCGACGTTTTGTGTATCAGCGGCGAGCCCTTTTACGACGCCGACGGCAAGTTTGCCGGTTACCGGGGTGTAGGTTCGGACATCACCGCGCGCAAGCGGGCGGAAACCGCGCTGCGGGCCAGTGAGACGCGTTTTCGGGCGGTGGTGGCCGCGCTGGCCGAAGGTGTGGTGCTGCGCGACGCGGGTGGTCGCATTGTCGATTGCAATGCCAGCGCCGAGCGACTTCTCGGCAAGACCCTGTCGGAAATGCAGGGCCTGGCCGCCGTCAGGATGGACTGGCAACGCTTGCGTGAAGACGGCTCCCTGCTGCCGGACGAGGAGATGCCGAGTGTGGTCGCTGCCCGCACCGGTTTGCCCCAGTCCAATGTGGTGATTTGTTATCGAAAGCCCGAGGGGGCGACCCTGTGGGCGCTGATCAATGTCCAGCCCCTGTTTGAAGGCGGCACCACGGCCCCCACCGGTTTTGTCACCACCATCGCCGATATCAGCAAGCGCAAACAGGCCGAGATGGAAATTGTCAGGCTCAACGTTGATCTGGAAAACCGGGTGTTGCGCCGCACCGCCCAGCTGGAGGCTGCCAATCAGGAGCTGGAAGCGTTTTCCTATTCGGTGGCGCACGACCTGCGCTCGCCGCTGAGCTCGATCAACGGCTTCAGCGCGCTGCTGCAAAAAGCCCTGCCAGTCGATACCAGCGAAAAGGCCAACCACTACCTGCTGCGCATACGCGCGGGCGTGCAGCGCATGGGCGAGTTGACCGACGGCTTGCTGTCGCTGGCCCAGTTGTCGCGGACCAGCCTGCGCTGGGAGTCAGTGGACATCAGCGCCGAGGCGGCCCAACTGGTGCGCCAATATGCGGAGCGCGATGCCGGTCGCGTGGTCGAGGTGACGATCGAGCAGGGCATGCTGGTGCGCGCCGATACCGCGCTGCTGCGTCAGGTGCTTGAAAACCTGATTGCCAACGCCTGGAAGTTCAGCTCCAAAACCCCGCTTGCCCGCATAAGCATCGGCAAGGAAACCGGCGCGGATCAGCAGCCGGTTTATTTTGTTCGCGACAATGGCGCTGGCTTCGACATGGCTTACGTCGACAAGCTGTTCGGCACCTTCCAGCGCCTGCATTCTCCCGATGAGTTTTCTGGCAGCGGCATTGGCCTGGCCACGGTCAAGCGCATCATCATCCGCCACGGTGGACGCATCTGGGCAGAGTCCGTTGTGGGTGAGGGCAGCACGTTTTATTTCACGCTGGGCAGTGAACAGGTCAAGGTCGCCCCCAGCGAGGATGGCGGCATTGCGCTGGCCGGGATGCCGCGCTCCAGCCGCCTGTTCGGCAGCAGCGCGGCGCGCGCCAGTGCGGATGCCGGGGGCGGCGTGGTCAGCAGCGACAACGATGCCTTCGCGCTCAGTGACCGGCAGTTCAGCAACGCCTTTGAGCATTCTGCGATTGGCATGGCACTGATTGCGATCGACTCGCGCCGCCTGCGTGTCAACAGCGCCTTTTGCCAGATGCTGGGCTATTCCGAGGCCGAGATGCTGTCACGCACCATTTACGACGTGACCCATCCCGACGATGTCGAATACGACGTGTTGCAGCGCAAGCGCGCACTGGCCGGGGAGATTGAAACCTACCAGTGGGAAAAGCGCTACTTTCACAAATCCGGCCGCATCGTCTGGGCCCACCTGAGTTGTTCACTGGTGCGGGACGCCGACCGCCGGCCCCTGTTGTTCATCTCGCAGGTGCAGGACATCACCGAGCGCAAGAACGCCGAGGTTGTGCTGCGCGAAAGCGAGGAACGTTTCCGCGCACTTACCGAGCTGTCGTCCGACTGGTTCTGGGAGCAGGACGAACATTTCCGGTTTGTCGAGGTTTCAGGCGAATCGCGGCAGGCGCACACGTCGGCTTTCAGCGGCAACGCTGCCATCGGCCAGACGCGCTGGGAGTTGCCCCATGTGAACATGAGCGAGGAGGTTTGGGCAGCACACAAGGCGCAGCTCGAACGGCATGAGATTTTTCGCGATTTTGAAGTCACCCGCCTCGACAACAAGGGGGAGATCCGTTATGTGACGATCAGCGGCGTGCCGATTTTCGACGCATCCGGCCGCTTCACCGGCTACCGCGGGACCGGCCGTGACAACACCGAAATGCGTCGGGTCAGCGAAGCACTGCGAACCAGCGAAGCGCAGTTGCGCGAGATCACCGACACCGTGCCGGCCCTGATTGCCTATGTCGATATCGGGCATCACTTCCGCTTCCACAACCGTGCCTATGAAGAGGCTTTCGGGCGGTCGTATGGGGAGATCGACGGAAAACACATGCGCGAGGTGATGGGTGAAGTGTTTTATGAAAGCCTGCGCGAGCGGGTCGATGAAGTCCTGTCCGGTTACCCCGTGGTCTACGAACGAACACAGGTGACCGCGCGCGGCGACTCCCGCGACTACGTCGTCAACTATTTCCCGCGCTACGGAGACGGCGATGAAGAGGGCCGGGTCATCGGGTTTTATTCACTGGCCAGTGATGTCACCGAGCTCAAGCGCATCGACCGCATGAAGAGTGAGTTTGTCTCGACGGTCAGCCATGAATTGCGCACGCCGCTGACGTCCATCCGTGGCTCGCTGGGGCTGATTTCCGGCGGGGTGGCGGGCCAGTTGCCTGAGGCCGTCAAAACATTGGTGGGCATCGCCAAAACCAATTGTGAACGCCTGATCCGCCTGATCAACGACATCCTGGATATCGAAAAGATCGAGTCTGGCAAGATGCGCCTCGATTTGCAGGTGGTCGCGCTCAAGCCACTGATGGTGCAGGCGCTGGCAGCCAACGAAGGTTTCGGCAGTGCGCAGAACGTGGGCCTGAATCTGCATTTCCCCGATGATGAGCTGCAGGTCCATGTGGACAGCGACCGCCTGATCCAGGTCGTGACCAATTTGTTGTCCAACGCCATGAAATTTTCGCCACCTGGCAGCGCGGTGGAGGTGCATGTGACACGCGGCGGCATCGGTGTGCGGGTCGAGGTGCGCGACCGCGGCCCCGGCATTCCTGAAGAATTCCACAAGCGCATCTTCCAGAAGTTCTCCCAGGCTGATTCGTCCGATACACGGCAAAAAGGCGGCACTGGTCTGGGCCTGAACATTTCGCGGGCCATCGTGGAACGCATGGGAGGCAGCATCGGCTTTCACACGGAAGCCGGTGTGGGCACCACCTTTTTCTTCGAGCTGCCGGAATGGAAGGACCTGCCCGTGCCAGCTCCGTCGCCGGCACTGCCTTCCAGCCGCCCGCGCATTCTTGTCTGCGAGGATGACCGCGACATTGCCCGGCTGATCTGCATGATGCTTGACAAGGGCGGCTTCGACGCCGACATGGCCTACAACGCGGCGCACGCGCTTGCCTGCCTGGCGCTCAACAGCTATGCCGCGATGACGGTGGACCTCAAACTCCCCGACCAGGACGGCATCACCCTGATCCGCACCCTGCGCAGCCAGGACAACACGCGCGACCTGCCGATTGTGGTGGTCTCCGCCATGGCCGGTGAAGGACAGCTCGAGTTCAATAACCAGCTGCTGTCGGTGTCAAACTGGCTGGACAAGCCGATCGACGAAAACCTGCTGATTCGGGGCTTGCGCCGCGCCATCGACGGCATGGCCGAGGGCAAGCCGCGCATCCTGCATGTCGAGGACGACCTCGACATCCAGCGCATCACCGCAGCCATCGTGCAGGACTTTGCCACCTTCGAGTTCGCTGCCACGCTCGACGAAGCGCGCACGAGGCTGCTCAACCAGCGTTTTGACCTGGTGCTGCTCGATCTGACCCTGCCCGGCGGGTCGGGCTGGGATTTGCTGGCCGACATCGAAGCGCTGGACCGGCCGCCCCCCGTGGTGGTGTTTTCTGCCAGCGAGGTGGGCCGCGATGAGAGCCGCCGCGCGGCTGCCGTGCTGGTGAAGGCACAAACCTCCAACGACGAGTTGTTGCAGACCCTGCAGCGTGTGCTGACAGAGGGCCGGGCCTCAAGCTGGGCACCGCTCTGAGTCGGACCTTCCGTCGGGGGTCTGCATAAAATGCGGCTGAACCCCTTGCTGTACGCGCGCAAGCAGCTATATATTCAATAGCAATTTCGGCAGAATTCAGCCCATCATGGCGGTATAACGGCGCTGCATTTCCTCGGGCGCCACGTCTTCAATGTGATGCCCCACGTTCCAGCGGTGGCCGAAGGGGTCGATGAAGCTGCCCGAGCGTTCGCCGTAAAACTGGTCCTGGGCGGCCATCTCCAGCGTCGCGCCAGCCTCAAGCGCGCGCGCGATCACCTCGTCGCAGTTGTCCACATGCAGGTGCAGGTTCATGGCCACAGGTGCGCCAGTCTGCGGCGCCAGCATGCCGTACTCCGGAAATTCGTCGGACAGCATGAGCGTCGCACCCTTGAAGTCCAGCTCCGCATGGCCGACACGGCCGCTGGGCTCGACCAGCCTGAATTTTTCGGTGACACCGAAGACGTGGGTGTAGAAGTCAATCGCTGCGCTGGTGTTTTTGACACGCATGCAGGCAAACAATTCGTGAATCGCCATGGGGTCTCCAAGAAAATCAGGCGCTGGCCGTGCTGACCGGTGAAGCCTGCAGTCTAGGTGGATGGCGAACGATTGTCTTGAACAAAATGGACATTGCGGCGACCGCTGCCAGCCACCGGTGAATTCACCGGCACATGGTTGACGGCGACCGGGCGGGCTGCGCGGTACTGCTCGGGCGTCAGGCCCGAGAAGTCGCGGAAGTCGCGGTTGAAATGGGGCTGGTCGCTGTAACCCGCCTCGAAGGCGACCTCAGCCAGGCTGGGCCGCTGTCGCTGCATCAGGCGCAGCGCCTTCTGGAAACGCTGCACCCTGACATACAGCCGGGGTGTCAGGCCGACGGCCTGCGAAAACAGGCGCACGAATTGCCGCTGGCTGTAGCCGCTGCGACGTGCCGTGGCGTCCACGCTGCTGCCGGCTTGCAGTTGCTGCAGGCCCGTCAACACGACCCGATGTGCGGACCGCCATGGCGAACGCGCCGAGGACGGCAGACGCTGCATCAGCGCGGTTTCGAGGCAACGCAGTTTGCCCTCGGCCGATGGCGCGGCGAGCAAAGCCTCGCGCAGCAGGCCGGCGCTTGCGCCCCAGATGTCGTCGAGCTGCACATGGCGGCCTGCCAGTTCATCGGCAGGCAAGCCGAGCAAGGCCAGCGACGCACC